>JARCRR010000122.1 GCA_029850565.1 Gallionella sp.
GCGTGGAGGAAAAGGTTTCGCTGTCCGAGCGCTTCGGGTTGTGGATCTCGTTCTATCCGTTTACGCAGGAGGAATATCTGGCGGTGGCGGCGCATTGGCTGGCGCATCATGGCTGGAAGCGGGGGCTCGCTGATGAGGTGCGCACGGCGGCGTTGCAGTGGTCGTTGATGCGGGGGGCGCGGAGTGGCAGGGTGGCAGGACAATTTGCCAAGGATTGGTGCGGGCGACATGTCGCAAAATAAAGTTGTGGAAGTCTCTGCTGCAGTCCTGCAACGTCCCGACGGCTTTTTCCTCCTTGCCCAACGTCCTGCCGGTAAAATCTGGGCGGGCTACTGGGAATTCCCCGGTGGCAAAGTCGAGCCGGGCGAGACGGCGCATCACGCCTTGGTGCGCGAGCTGCGCGAAGAGCTGGGTATCGAAGTGCAAACCGCCTACCCGTGGCTTACGCGCGTGTTCACCTATCCGCACGCCGCGGTGCGCCTGAGTTTTTTTCGCGTGATGGAATGGAGTGGTGAATTGCATCCGCATGAAGGCCAGCAGTTCTTTTGGCAACAACCTGCCGAAGTTACCGTCAGCCCAATTCTCCCCGCCAATGCCCCTATCTTGCGCGCGCTGGAATTGCCAACTCTGTATGCCATCAGCAATGCCGCCGAACTCGGCGTAGAGCCGTTTCTGGCAAGCCTGCAAGCCAAGCTGGATGGGGGCCTGCGGCTGGTGCAGTTGCGCGAAAAACATCTCTCTTGCGACGAATTGCGCGCGCTGGCACAGCGTGTAGTGGCGCTGGCTCACACGCACGGCGCGAAGGTGTTGCTCAATGGCGACGTGGCATTGGCACATGAAGTTGGTGCAGATGGTGTGCAGTTGACCTCGACACAGCTTGCAGAGTTGTCGGAAAGACCTGCGGTGGATTGGTGCGGTGCCTCGTGCCACAACGCAGAAGAGTTGCGACGTGCAGAAGCATTGGGGTGCGATTTCGCGCTGCTTTCACCGGTGCTGCCAACGCAGTCTCATCCGGGTGCTGCGAATCTGGGGTGGGAAAGTTTTTCGACTATCGCTATTGGCTCGTCTATCCCGGTATATGCGCTGGGAGGTTTGAAGCCAGAGGATATACGAACGGCATGGCGATGCGGAGCGCACGGCATCGCCTTGTTGCGTCAGGCTTGGTGATTCGCTTCGGGCAGGTCTTGCTCGCGTTGCTCGACGCGATACTCTTCGTTCGCCCACTTGCCCAAATCGATCATCTTGCAACGTTCGCTGCAGAATGGGCGAAATCGATTCGTGGTGTCCCATTGGTGTTGTTTGCCGCATTGCGGACAAGAGACGACAGGTGGTTTGCTCATTGAGATGAACAGAAGGTTAGATTGAACTCAACGTCATGTTCATACAGCGAAGTCTTGGCGAGCAAGTTGGCAGCGACGAAGCGGATGTTGAGTGCGTATTTGTTGGCGCTGACTTCGGGGATGCAGGGGAGGGTTTCGTCTAAAGTTATCCTCAACATCTGAGCGACGCGGCCACCTTGCATTTGCTGGAAAGTGCCTTGGTGTGCGACGAAATGGTGGATCTTTCCACTTTCTCTCAAGAGTGTGAGTATGACTCGAATCCCGTCGCGCAAAGGAAGCAAAGGGTCGATCCAGGAATTTAAATCAGCACGGCGCTGTGCTTCCGGTTGATGTTGCCAGTAGTGGTATGAAGGCAAATCGAACTCGCATACCCCGCCAGGTATACAAGCGCGTTGTTTGATTCCCATCAGCCATTCGTTGTCGCGCAGATGCTGTCCTATCTTGCCATTCATATTCAGCAAACCTGTGCTGTAACTTTCTATCTCGCCTAGTATCGAGTCCAATGCTTCTTCAGAGATTGCAGGATTGTTGTGTAGTGCGCTGAGCGCCTTCTTTTGGCGCTCAAGGTCTTGCAACAGTTCGGATTTCAGATCGGCACGGCTGGCAACTTCGAGTATCTCGAATAAGACGCCGAGTGCAGCATGATGATCGGCACTTTCAGAGCTGGAGACAAAGCGCGAGACGCGCAGAAATAGATCCTCCAGACGCAGCATGGTGCGCACTCGTTCATTCAGAGGAAACTCGTAACTGATCACATCCGCCTAGTGGGAAATATTGGAATTATTGGGTGCGAAAGATATAGGCAGTACCTCATATCGTCAATTGTTTTTCACAGACGAATCAACCGGCTGTGCAATTTTTCCACCTGTGCTCTCAAATCGCTGATATCGCCTTCGTTGCGTATGATCTCGTCGGCAAGCTGCAGGCGTTTCTCTCGCTTCATCTGCTGAGACATGATAGCTCGAACATCTGTTTCTTTGAGCCCGCTACGCTGAGTGGTTCGCTCGATTTGTTGCTGCTCGGAACAATCGACGACGATCACAGTATTTAGCCAATCGCGGTAGCGACTGCTTTCGAACAGCAAAGGGACGATGACAAGCGTGTAGGGCGCGTCGCTTGGCGAGGTGGCTGCTGCTTCGGTTTGCGCGAGGATGAGCGGATGCAGTATGGCTTCCAAGCGGCGCTTTGCCTCCACGTCGGCGAAAATCAGTTCGCGCATCTTGGTCCGGTCCAGCGCGCCCTCTCCATTGATGAAAAGAGCGCCAAATGCTTTTCCTATAGGAGCTATTGCCGCACCGTTGGGTTGTGTGAGCTGATGTGAGATCAGATCGGTATCGACGATGCGCGCCCCCAGATCGGCAAACAACTGCGCGACAGTGCTTTTGCCGCTGCCTATCCCGCCTGTCAATCCATGGCAAAGACTCACGGTACGGCGAGGAGTTGCAGATAACTTTGTGTCAAAGCCTGTCCCCAGAACAGGGCGATCAATCCACCGCCTGCAAGGTAGGGGCCGAAAGGGATGGGTATGTTACGTCCATGCTTGGTGAGCAGAATCAGCGTGATGCCGACCACCGCTCCGACTAGCGAGGAAAGGAGGATGACGAGTGGCAGCATCGTCCATCCCAGCCAAGCGCCGATTGCTGCGAGCAATTTGAAGTCGCCGAAGCCCATGCCCTCTTTGCCAGTGGTCAATTTGAATAACCAATACACACTCCACAATACTAGATAACCCGCGACGGCGCCGATGAGTGCGTTAGGCAGTGTGGTGAGTGCGCCGTTGAGATTCAGTATCAGTCCCAGCCACAACAGAGGGAGGGTGATGCTGTCAGGCAGGAGTTGTGTATCAAAGTCGATGAAGGTGAGCGCGATGAGTGCCCACACAAAAAAGAGGACAGCCATGCCTGCCAGCCCGAAGCCAAAATGCCAAGCTGCATAAGCGCTCAATAGACCGCTGAGAGTCTCTACGATAGGGTAGCGCGGGGAGATGCGTGCGTCGCACCCTGCGCATTTTCCACGCAGGAACAGGTAGCTTACCACCGGTATATTCTCCAGTGCACTGATGGCGTGCCCGCAGTGAGGGCACGCGGAACGCGGGACGATTAAATCGTAGGGGGGAGAGGGTGCGGGCGTCTGTCCGTTCAGTTCGGCGCATTGTGCATGCCATTCACGTTCCATCATCTTGGGCAGGCGGTGGATGACGACATTGAGAAAGCTGCCGACGATCAGACCGAGCAGGCCGGCACAACAAGCAAACATCAACGGCGAAGATTGAAATAGGAGCAGCATCGCAGCAATATTAGACCTATAAAAAAAGCGCGGCACATCGCCGCGCCTGAAATCGTGAAATGATCGTTATACGACCTGTCCCATTTTGAAGATGGGCAGATACATGGCAATCACCATGCCGCCGATGAGCGTTCCCAACACCACCATGATGATGGGTTCCATCAGGCTGGATAAAGCCTCTACTGCATCATCTACTTCAGCTTCATAAAAATCTGCAACTTTGGATAGCATGCTGTCGATGGAACCCGACTCCTCTCCGATGGCAACCATTTGCAATACCATGGGAGGGAAGACGTTGGAATTGACCATGGCTGTATTTAAACTGCTGCCGGATGTTACTTCACGTTGGATTTGCTTGGTTGCATCAAAATACACCGCATTTCCAGCCGCGCCGGCAACAGAATCAAAAGCTTCCACAAGAGGAACACCTGCTGCGAACATGGTGGATAAAGTTCGTGCCCAGCGGGCGATAGTGGC
The DNA here is from genome assembly GCA_029850565.1 of Gallionella sp. Taxonomy (GTDB): domain Bacteria; phylum Pseudomonadota; class Gammaproteobacteria; order Burkholderiales; family Gallionellaceae; genus Sideroxyarcus. Next base: position 4,104 of record JARCRR010000122.1, read on the forward strand.
AATACGAACCAGGCGTCCAAAAATGGGGAGCTTAAGCATCAGTTGGTCCATACGTCGTTGCATGGTCTTATTACGCTTCCACATATACATGAACCAATATATGCCACCCCCTACGATACTGAAGATCGCCCACCACCATGTGACGAAGAAATCAGAGATTGCCATTACAACCAGCGTTGGGGCTGGCAGGTCGGCACCGAAGCTGCTGAACAGCTCTTTGAATGCAGGAATCACGAAGATCATGATCACTGCGGTGATGACGAACGCAATGACAACAATGGAAATTGGATAGAACAAAGCAGATTTGATCTTGCTCTTGATGGCTTGGATCTTTTCCTTATAGGTCGCCAAACGATCCAGTAGGCTGTCCAGAATACCAGCAGCTTCACCCGCGCCAATCAAGTTGCAAAAAAGATCGTCAAAATAAAGAGGAAACTTCCTGAACGCCTGTTCCAAGCTGCTACCTGTTTCGACATCGGTTTTGATATCCATCAGCAAGCGCGCTACGGCAGGATTCTCGTGCCCTTTTCCTACTATGTCGAAAGCCTGCAACAGAGGTACGCCGGATTTCAGCATGGTGGCTAGCTGTCGGGTGAATAAAGTGACGTCTTTTTCTGTGACCTTACCGCTACCGGAGGCACTTTTTTTTATCTTTGTGACGGTGATGCCCTGACGCCGCAGATGTGCAGAAACGCTGGCCTCACCTGCACCCCTCATTTCGCCTTTGACGATTTTGCCGGTCTTGTCCTTACCTTCCCAGCTGTACTGGATATCTTTGACTTTCTCGGGTTTTGCGGTAGCCATCGTGTTACCTCGATCCAAGCGTTGTCATAGTGAAGGTTGGGTTCATTGTGAATACTCGCGTCAATGCGCTAGATTATAAAGGCCTTTTGCATGATGCATGGCTTTGTGGGCTTTGTAAAGCTAGGACAAAGTGCTGTGTTTGTCTGGTCGGGCCGGGAATATCCGCGCGACTTTGACTGCCCTGTCCTGAGTCTGGATGATCTCGATTGCATAGTCTTCGATCTTGAGGCTGGTGCCTGGCTCTGGGATATCTTGCAGGTGCTCCAGAATCAGGCCATTCAAGGTTTTTGCTTCGCCTAAAGGGAGATGCAGGCCTAGCTTGCGATTCAGTTCGCGCAGGCTGCTGCTTCCTTCCAGCAACAAACTTCCATCGGAATGACGCAGATATTTTCCGGTCTGCGAAGGTGATTGTGTGGTGAAGTCGCCTACGATCTCTTCAAGGATGTTCTCCAGCGTCACTAGGCCGAGCAGCTCGCCATACTCATCCACGACCAATCCCATACGGGAATGACGTTCTTGGAATTGTTGTAACTGTTTCAAGAGCGGTGTGTCGGAAGGAATGAAATAAGGCTCCTGCAATATCTCACGCAACTGGGGGGCATCGATTGTTTCCTCTTGTAAAAGAGAAAGTACTCGCTTGATATGCAAGATGCCGATGATGTTACTCTGCGAATTGGCATAAACCGGCATCAATGTATGGTGGCTAGTGGTGATTTGCTGGCGCAATTCGGCAGGATCGACATCGATATTGAGCGACTCGATCTGATTGCGAGGGATCATCACGTCGTTGACCGTGATGCGTTCCAAATCGACTAGGTTCAGCAACATCTTCTGATGTTTGCGCGGCAGGAAATGTTCGGCTTCCAGTACCAAGCCTCTTAGCTCTTCCAGCGTAACTTTTTGTTTGCTCTGATCGGTCTGAACCTTGATTCGTAGCAGCCACAAAAAACCTTTCACCACGGCCGTTGCAACAGAGACGACGGGGTGGAACAGGGTGATGAGTGGTGTCAGCAGATAGCTGGAAGGGAGGGCGACACGTTCAGGATGACTCGCCGCGATGATCTTCGGCATGATCTCGCTGAACACCAGCAAGATAAAAGTGATGAGTAACGTTCCGAGCAGCAGTGCTAGTTCGCTAGCACCGAATAAACGTAGGATAAGGATGTTGGTCACTGCTGCTGCCGCTACGTTGAGCAGGGTGTTTCCAAACAAGATCGAACCCAGTAGTTTGTCTACCTTGGAGAGCAAGCGCCCAGTCAGCTTGGCGCTGCGACTACCTTTGCGGATCAGCATATTCAGGCGATAGCGATTGATCGCCATCATGCTGGTCTCGGCAGCAGAGAACCATGCGCCGAATAGCAATAGCAGCAAGAGGATTCCAAGCAGTGCGTTTAGGGAGAGGTCGTCCAAGTTCGATCAGTCGGTAAAGAGATGGCAGGGATGGTGTGCGACGAGCGATGGAGTGTCAAGCCGGCCGACGAAGGCTGTGCCGCATCATCCAGATGCCGACTAACACCATGGGTAAGCTCAGCCACTGCCCCATGCTTACGCCGAAGGTCATCAAACCGAAGATGCCGTCATCGGGATTGCGGGCGAACTCGGCGATGAAGCGGAAGCTGCCGTAGCCGATGAGGAACAAGCCCGACACCGCGCCAATGGCACGAGGCTTGGACGAATACCACCAGAGCAAAATGAAAAGTGCGACACCTTCCAGCGCGAACTCGTACAACTGCGAGGCATGGCGCGGCAGGCTGTCCACATGGGGGAAAATCATTCCCCAGGGCGCATCGGTGGGGCGCCCCCACAATTCACCGTTGATGAAATTGCCGATTCGTCCGAAAGCAAGTCCGGGCGGGACAAGTGGTGCGATGAAATCCATCAAAGCGAGCCATTGGATGTTGCGGCCGCGGGCAAATAAGGCCATCGCAATCAGTACGCCGAGGAAGCCACCGTGAAAAGACATACCGCCTTCCCATACTGCAACGATCTTCAGAGGATTCGAGAAGTAGTAACTGGGGTTGTAGAACAACACCTCGCCCAACCTTCCGCCCAACACCACACCAAGCACACCATAGAAAAGAAGGTCGTCGAGGAATTTCTCATCCCATCCGGCTCGATTCAATGTACGTAAACGCATCCTGCCTAGCCAGATGAAACAAGCGAAGGCCAACAGATACATCAAGCCATACCAGTGGATGCCGAAAGGGCCGAGGTGGATGGCGACGGGGTCGAATTGCGGGTGAACGAGCATAGCCTCAGATGGGTTAGAATCAACGCTCCAATTATACGTTGCTTGAGAAAACATCATGCCTCAATACCGATCCCATACCTCCACCCACGGCCGCAACATGGCTGGCGCGCGCTCTTTGTGGCGCGCGACCGGCATGAAAGATGGCGACTTCGGCAAACCCATTATCGCCATCGCCAACTCCTTTACTCAATTCGTGCCCGGCCATGTTCACTTGAAGGACTTGGGGCAGATGGTGGCGCGCGAGATCGAGAAGGCAGGCGGCATCGCCAAAGAGTTCAACACCATCGCGGTGGATGACGGCATCGCCATGGGGCACGACGGTATGCTGTATTCGCTGCCTTCGCGTGACCTCATCGCCGACTCGGTGGAATACATGTGCAATGCTCACTGTGCCGATGCGCTGGTGTGTATCTCCAATTGCGACAAGATCACGCCGGGAATGTTGATGGCGGCGATGCGCTTGAACATCCCTGTGGTGTTCGTTTCGGGGGGGCCGATGGAAGCGGGCAAGGCAACCTTGCAAGGCAAAGTCGTCGGACTGGATCTGGTTGATGCGATGGTGGCGGCGGCGGATAGTCGTGTGAGCGATGCGGATGTAGATGCCATCGAACGTTCCGCCTGCCCTACCTGTGGCTCATGCTCTGGTATGTTCACTGCGAACTCGATGAACTGCCTGACAGAGGCATTGGGTTTGTCACTGCCCGGCAACGGTTCGCTGGTGGCGACACATGCCGAGCGTAAGCAGTTGTTCTTGCGCGCTGGGCGCACCATCGTCGAGTTGTGCAAACGTTATTACGAACAAGATGATGCATCCGTGCTGCCGCGCAGCATCGCCACGTTTGATGCTTTCGAGAACGCGATGACTTTGGACATCGCCATGGGCGGTTCGACCAATACCGTGTTGCACCTGTTGGCTATCGCACGCGAAGCGGGTGTGGATTTCACCATGAAGGACATGGATAGGTTGTCGCGTCACGTGCCGACCTTGTGCAAGGTCGCTCCGTCCTCTGAATATCACTTAGAAGATGTACATCGCGCGGGTGGTATCGCCGCTATCTTGGGTGAGTTGGATCGTGCAGGCCTGTTACATGGTGAAGTCGGTACCGTGCACAGCAAGACGATGCGCGAAGGTCTGAAGCAGTGGGACATCGCGCAAACGACTAACGAAGAAGCGAAGAAGTTCTTCCGTGCCGCTCCCGGCGGTATCGTTACCACCATCGCCTTCTCGCAATCCATGTTGTACCCAGAACTGGATGCGGATAGAGCCAATGGTTGCATCCGTGATGCTGCCCACGCCTACTCGAAAGATGGTGGCTTAGCCGTGTTGCATGGCAACATCGCTCTAGATGGCTGCATCGTGAAGACGGCGGGTGTGGATGAGAGCATCTTGAAATTCGGCGGTCGTGCGCGCGTGTTCGAGAGTCAAGACGCGGCGACAGCAGGAATCCTTGCCGATCAGATTGTCTCGGGCGATGTCGTGGTGATCCGCTATGAAGGCCCGAAGGGCGGGCCCGGTATGCAGGAGATGTTGTATCCGACTTCGTATCTAAAATCCAAGGGATTGGGCAAAGCTTGCGCCTTGCTCACTGACGGACGTTTCTCGGGTGGTACATCGGGCTTGAGTATCGGTCACGTCTCACCGGAAGCGGCGAGCGGTGGTGCTATTGGCTTGGTGCAAGAAGGTGATCGCATCGAGATCGATATTCCGAATCGCAGCATCAATTTGGCCATCACCGATGCTGAGATGACCCAGCGTCGCGCTGCGATGGATGCGAAAGGCAAGCACGGCTGGAAGCCTGCTGCCGTTCGTCCGCGCAAGATATCCGCAGCACTGCGCGCTTACGCAGCGATGGTCACTTCGGCAGATAAGGGTGCTGTACGTGACGTATCTCAGGTAGAAGGTAAGTAACAATATCCGGCGGGAAGGAGGCAGTATCGTGAAGGCAATACTGGTAGCGAATCCCAAAGGTGGCAGCGGCAAGAGTACGCTTTCCACAAACATCGCCGGCTATCTCGCTTCACGCGGGAAGCGCGTTGCCATCCTCGATCTGGATCGTCAAAAATCGGCGACCCAATGGTTGGCGGGCCGCCCGCCGAGCTTGCCCAGCATCGAACTGATGCAATCCGACGTGGTGAGAGATTCGCCGCTCGAGTGGTTGGTGATCGACTCGCCAGCAGGACTGCACGGGAAGAACCTCGAACATGCCTTGAAGTTAGTACATCGCGTGATCGTTCCCATCGCACCCTCGGCTTTCGATATCCAGGCAAGCCACGAGTTTCTGCAAGCGCTGCACCACGAAAAGATAGTGCGCAAGGGCAAGGTCTCCATCGGCGTGGTCGGCATGCGTATGGACCCGCGTACCCGTGCAGCACTGACACTGGAACAATTCCTAAAAGGGCTGGATCTGCCTGTGCTGGCCTATTTGCGGGAGACTCAGGCCTATGTCAACGCAGGCTTCGAAGGCAAGACGCTGTTCGACCTCCCTCCCTCCCTCGCCCAGCGTGAGTTGGAGCAATGGGTATATCTACTCAATTGGCTGGAACATGCCGAATGATCAAGCCGAACGCCTTTGATATTGGAGAAGTGGCCTTGAAAAAACTACTGATACTCGCGTGTCTGAGCGCATTGGTTGCGTGCCAACGCGAAGAAGTGAATCAGGCAGTGGTGCTGCCCCAAGCTGCCTCTGCTGCGTCGGTCCCCCTTAAGCCCCCCGTTATCGCTAAAGTCATCGAGACGGCCAAGTCTGTGAAAACAACTGCTGGAGTATCCGTGGGTACACCTGCGCCGGTTGCATTAAACGTCGCTCCAGTTGCAACGCTGGCCGTGGCGGCCACAACCAGTGCCCAGACAGTACCGGAAAAGCTACTGCCAACTGCTCCTCCATCGGTAACGGTTGAGGCCAAAGCTCCTATAGTAATGTCGGATGCGGATGGCATCGCGCTGGCCAAGAAACGCAATTGTTTTGCCTGCCACATGGTTGACAAAAAAGTCGTCGGCCCGGCATGGAAGGACGTGGCTGTGAGATATCATGGCGATGCCGGTGCACAGGCGCGATTGGAAGCCAAGATCACCAAGGGCGGCAGTGGGGTATGGGGGAGTATGGCGATGCCCGCCCAGCCACAAGTCACAGCCGATGAGTGCACCTTATTAGTCAGATTCATTCTCAATCTGAAATAAACCGTCAACCAGTTTGGGCGCCTAGCGTTATTGGCACACCGCTTACTGTTTGCAATTCGTGCGGGGTTGTTTAGAATGCGGTCGGGGTCAATACTCCGCTCGTTGTGAATGAAATCAAACCTAGAAATGGAGAGAACATGAAATCTATCGTTACAAGCATGATCGTAGCAGCAGGCCTGATGGTTGCTGGTTCCGCAATGGCTGCTGACATGCCAGCAGTAGCAAAGAAGAACAACTGCACCGCTTGCCACGCTGTGGACAAGAAGGTGGTTGGTCCAGCTTGGAAAGATGTTGCAGTTAAGTACAAAGGTGATGTTGCTCACCTGTCCGACAAGATCAAGAAGGGTGGTAGCGGTGCTTGGGGTTCTATGCCAATGCCAGCCAATCCTAAAGTTAGCGATGCTGACATGAAGGAAATCTTGGCGTTCATCGCTGGCCTGAAGTAATCAGACCTGCAAGCATCAACAGAGAAGCCGGCGCAAGCCGGCTTTTTTGTTGCTCAAGGAGTCTGGGTCACTTGGAGAGTTTGCTGTGACGGATGGAGTAAGTGAAATACACGATCACGCCGATGGTCAACCATACGGTGAAGCGTAACCAAGTCTGTGCGGGTAGGAATGCCATCAAGCCAGCACAAGAGATCATGCCCAGAATCGGCAGCAGGAAGCCAAAGGGATTCTTGAACGGGCGCGGCAGATCGGGTTGGCGGATGCGCAGTACGATGACTCCCAGGCAGACAAGAACGAAGGCCGCTAAAGTGCCTATGTTGACCAATTCCGCCAAAGTGCCGAGCGGGAAGAATCCAGCAGCCATAGCCATGATGATGCCGGTGATGACGATGACGCGAACCGGAGTCTTTCTGGAGTGGTCGACTTTGGATAGAAACGGTGAAACCAGACCATCGCGCGCCATGGACAGGATGATGCGGGTCAGTGCGTAATACAGTACCAGCATGACAGTGGTCAGTCCGGCGATCACGCCTGTGGCCACTAGGGCGGATGCCCAGTTGTAGCCAAGTAGTTGCAATGCATGTGCGACAGGAGAGGGGACATTCAGTTGTGAGTAAGGCACGATACCCGTCAACAATCCTGAAACGATGATGTAGATCACCGTACAAAACGCGAGGGATGCGATGATGCCGGTCGGCAAGTCGCGTTGGGGGTTCTGTGCTTCTTCTGCCGCAGTCGAAACGGCGTCGAAGCCTACGTAAGCAAAGAACACCAAAGAAGCACCCGCCAAGACCCCGGTCGTACTGCCATCCGGCAGGGTGTTGAACCAGCCGTACGGCATGAAAGGATGCCAGTTCATGGGCTCCACGTTGAAGGCGGCGATACTGACAAATACGATGATGGTCAATATCTTGACGGATACCATGGCAGTGTTGAGTTGCGCGCTTTGACGTACGCCGATGATGAGCAATCCCATCAGGATGAGGATGATGGATGCGGCAGGAAGATTGATGATGCCTCCTAAAACGGGCGACTTGGTGAGCGCATCCGGCAGTCCCATTCCCATCGCAGTGAGCGCGTTATTGAAATAGCCGGACCAACCGTTGGCGACAGCGGCAACCGACACACTGTATTCCAGCAACAGGATCCAGCCAATCATCCAAGCGACGACTTCGCCGAAAGCCACATAACTGTACCCATAAGCACTTCCGCAACCGCCGACTGACGCGGCGAGTTCAGCATAGGCCAGTGCGGCAAAGGCACAGGCCAAGCCGGAGATCACGAATGACAACACGACCGCAGGCCCCGCTTGATTGGCGGCGGCAATGCCTGTGAGCACGAAAATACCCGTTCCGATGATGGCGCCGATGCCGAGCAAGGTGAGGTCGAATGCACTTAAGCAGCGCTTCAGGCCCGAGCTTTCGGACTCATCGACGACAGGTTTGGTGCGAAGCATGGATTGCCACATGGTTTGTCCCCTCTGAATTTGTGCGGGTGATTATGCCTGAAATGCCGAGCTACAACATTTTCAGTACTAGCTTGGTCGCTAGTGCTAATAGCAAGACGGCGAACAATTTTCGTAGCAGTTTTACATTCACTCGATGAGCAGTCTTTGCACCGATGGGGGCAGTGATGACGCTGGCGATGGCAGTCCACAGCAGGGCAGGTAAGTAGACGAAGCCGAGGTGGGGCGAAGGCAATGCCCCAATATGCACGCCAATGAGGATGTAGCCCATCGTGCCGCCGACAGCGATAGGAAATCCGATGGCCGAGGCTGTGCCGATTGCGCGCCGCAATGGCACGTTGCACCAGATCAGAAACGGGATGACGACGGTTCCTCCCCCTATAGAAACCAAACTGCTGATCCAACCCGCGAACATGCCAAACAAGCGCACTCCAGTCACACTCGGCAAGTTGCGTTCAGCATGCGGTTTGATGTCTAGCAATATCTGCGCTGCTGCGAAAGAAACGAACGAAGCAAAGAAGACTATCAAGAAGCGCGGAGACACGAGAGCTGCCGATGCGGCCCCGAGTGCGGTGCCGAGCAATATGCCCGGCGTGATGTGGCGTACGATCTTCCAATCGACAGCATTGTGCTGGTGATGTTTTCGCAGACTTGCCAATGAAGTGAACAGAATGACCGCCATTCCCGTGCCAAGTGCAAGGTGCATGGTGTGTTCGACGGACAGCCCCTGAGCTTCGAACAGCCACAGTAAAACAGGTACGAGTAGAGTTCCGCCGCCAATGCCGAACATGCCGCCTAAGAATCCGGCGACCGCACCCAAGACAAGATAGGCGAGATGCCACTCCATCAATCGTGCGCCAACTTGGCCGTGATAAATCTCCACTCGGCCGGATCGAGCGGGGTGATGGAGAGACGATTGCCGCGTTGCAGGGTGCGCAGATTCTCCAACTCGGGATGGCGCTTCAGTTCTTCGATGGAGATGAGCGCGATCTTCTTCACCAGTTTCACATCCACATTGAACCAGCGCGGTGTCTCCTGCGTGGCCTTTTCGTCGAAGTATTTGCTCTTCTTGTTGAACTGCGTGGCATCGGGGTAGGCGTGGCTCGCCACTTCGGCGATGCCTGCGATGCCGGGTTCTTTACAGTTGGAGTGATAGAACAGTACGCCGTCGCCGACCTGCATCTGGTCGCGCATGAAATTGCGTGCTTGGTAATTGCGCACGCCGTACCAAGCTACGGTCTGGTCGGGAAGGTTGGCGAGATCGTCGATGCCGACATCGCTGGGTTCGGATTTCATCAGCCAATAACGCATAGTGCGACTCCGCAAATAAAAAGTGCGACCTCGAAAGATCGCACTGGAATAAAGTCCCCCGCCTGTGCCGTTGACTCAATATCTTGAACCTGGGTTCAAGAGGGTCGGTTCCCGGTCACATCAGGTGCGTCTGCGAGAGACGCTCACAACAGTGACTTGAATGGGGCGCAACCTAAGCATTAGCTCATTGGTTCAAAGAATTATGAATCTCACGAACACTGCAGGGGACAAACCTTGGACGATTTAGAACAGTTCGTCTTGGTCGACCAGCGCTGAATCGATGGCCGCCTGCATGCTTTGCATTCTACGCTTCAGATCGGCAAGGTCAAAGCCCCCGCCGACGCGAGTGGTGAGTAGTTCGTGAGCGATGTTGAGAGCAGCCATGATGGCAATGCGTTCGACCGAGGCGATCTTTCCTGCATCGCGTATCTCGCGCATCTTCTTGTCCAGGTAGGCCACGGCATCCTGCAGTTCTGCACGCTCCTCTTCGGGGCAGGCGACGCGGAATTCGCGGTCAAGAATGGTCACATCGAGCGAACTGGTCTTTTGGTTGCTCATTGGGTGTCGGCAGGAAGTTGCGCAAGGAGTTTCTCCAAGCGTTGTGAGGCTAATTCGATTTTATCCTGGCTCTTGCGTTGGCCGCTTAGGGCCGAGGCGACATCCTGGCGCAGTTGCAGATTCTCTGCGCGTAGACGCTGAGTGAGCTGCACCAGTTGTGCCAATTTCTGGTCGAGAGCATCGAGTTCGCTTTGCATGGGGTGCACTATAGTTTTGAAAACCCTGATAAGTCAATTGCTAACAGTATGTTTTGCATGTGCTTTGGAGGGGGGCGATGCTCAGTTCTGCTACAATCCGTCCCGCTTCAAGGTGCTGCGGGGTGAGAGCCTCGCAGTTAAACGGGAAACAGGTGAGGATGATTGTTCCAATACCTGTGCTGCCCCCGCAACGGTAAGCAAGTGTGGATGCGTCGAAATGCCACTGTGCGCAAGCATGGGAAGGTGACGCATCAAGACTTGTGAGCCCGGATACCGGCCATGAAGAAGGTTCAGGAAATGCTGCGGGAGGCAGCATGGATGGTCGTTTCACACCTTCCTTTATCTCCTTTTGGCATTCCTGATTTCTCAATGTTCCAACGGGGACGCTTGGGGCTTACATCTAGGAAATTCAAATGAAACACAAATATATTTTAGGCACGCTGCTGTGTGCGGTTACTTCTTTGGTACAAGCTGGAAACAATGCGCTGGATGAGGTGGTGGTCACCGCCTCACGCAGCGAACAACACCTCAATCAAACGTTACAAAGCACCAGCGTGATTACGCAACGCGACATTTTGGAATCGGGCGCGACAGATGTACCATCGCTACTACGCAATTTGGCTGGCGTGGAAGTGGCGCAGACAGGCGGCATCGGGTCGCAAAGCAGTTTGTTTTTGCGCGGCACGAATTCGACACATACCTTGGTGCTTTTGGATGGCGTGCGAATTAGCGCCGCAACAACGGGCGCGACAGCCATTGACCAGCTTATGCTGGATCAAGTTGAGCGCATCGAAGTGGTGCGTGGCAACGTGAGCAGTTTGTATGGTTCAGAGGCGATTGGCGGCGTGGTGCAGATTTTCACTAAGAGGGGAAGTGGTGCGCCTGCCGCAACAGTGAGTGCAGGCTATGGTTCGCACGCGACACGTCGCGCGAGTGCGGCGTTCGGCGGTGAAATCAACGGCGCGACGTTCCATCTGGGCGTATCAAGATTGGCATCCGACGGCATTTCTGCAATCAACACCACACTCGCCCCTTCGGCAAATCCCGACTCGGACGGATTTGACAATACCAGCGTCTCCGCGCGCGCCGGATATGCTTTCAACGACAATCATCGCGTTGAGGCAAGCGTCTTTCGCAGCCTGGGTAAATTGCAAACAGACAACGCATTTGGCTTACCGACCGACTATGATGAAAGTGATGCAAACCTATCGAAATGGTCGCTTGCGACGAGCAATCGGCTCCTTGAAGGTTGGGAAAGCCGTGTGAACTTCGCGCAAGGTATGGACGATCTTGTGAGTAGAAGCAATGGCTTGAAGACTTCTGCATACAAGACGGTGAGCGATCAACTAGCTTGGCAGAACACGTTGAACATCGGTGAGCAAGGCATCTTGTTAATTGCAGTGGAACGACTCAAACAACGTGTGAGTTCAACTACGACTTTTAGTGCGGATGCGCGTAGCACCAACAGTTTGCTTGCGGGTTACAGCGCCGACTATGGCGTGCATCAAGTACAGGTGAATGTCAGACAAGACCGCTATTCAGACTTTGGTTCTGCTAACACGGGGTTGCTGGGTTATGGCTTGAGGATTGGTGAAAGCTTACGCATGACTGCAACCATCTCCACTGCATTCAAAGCCCCCACATTCAACGATATGTACTACCCGCTATCTTGGGGGTATCAGGGTAATCCCAACCTCAAGCCAGAACGTGCGAGCAACCTTGAATTGGGTGCGCACTACGGGCAGGGTGAGGTTTATGTTGACGGCTCGTTGTTCCAAAACCGCATTCGCGACTTGATTGCGATCAATAGCACGTTCACCACCGTTGAGAATCTCGATGAGGCACTCATTGAGGGGGTGGAGTTGGTGTATGGCGTTAAGCATGATGTGTTGGAGATTGAGAATGCAGTCACCTTGCAATCGCCGCGTAACGTAAAAACAGGGGCGATTCTGTCTCGTCGCGCCCAAACCATGAACACTCTCACCGTTGCGCGTCGCTTTGACAGCGGTAGAGTGGGGTTTGAATGGCGATCAAGTGGTGAGCGTAAGGATGGCGCGAATACTTTGGTGGCTTATGACGTTATCAATCTAAGCGTGCAATGGAAGCTCACCCCTAATTTCGGGTTGAACGCGCGCGTGGATAACTTATTCGGTCAGGACTACATGTTGGTACACCAGTACAACACGTTAGGGCGAACAGTGTTTGTGGGATTGAATTACCAGCAATAACAACGCGCCGCGCGCGGATTCGCGCCGTTTCTGTTAAAGTTCCTGCCAGTTTTCACTGGCAGGAATCATGAGGAGAACAACATGAAATTATTACAAAATAGAACATTCTGGTTAGGTGCTGCATTGGTGATGTTGATGGGCGCGACGCGCTATCAACATTTCGGCTCTGCACTGACTTTGCCAGATGCATCGTACGCAGCTTTCTTTCTGGGCGGCTTGTTCCTTGGTCGAGTGCGCGGCGCGCTGCTGATTTTGACACTGCTGTTGCTGGAAGCTGCACTGGTCGATTTCTACGCGATCAACTTCCGCGAGATCAGCGGATGGTGTGTCACCTCCGCGTACTCGTTCCTTGTGTTTGCTTACGCCGCGTTGTGGTTCGTCGGGCGTTGGTTCGCTCCACGCTATGATCTGTCGGCTAAAGGTTTGCTTGGATTGACTGTCGCGACCGTGGTGGCAGGGAGCGCGGCTTTTGTCATCGCGAACGTGAGCTTCTATCTCCTCGCCGGCTATTTCGACAGTATGAGCGTCGTTGAATACGTCTCCCGCGTTTCACAGTACTACGGCTCTTATGTTGCCGTAGCCCTGATGTATGTCGGCTTGGCCGTGGGGGTGCAGATGCTGTCCGGCAGAGTATCCCACGCAAAAGACGCCGCCTGATCTTGCGTGATTGACTCGGTGCAAGGCATGACCAGTACCCAGCTTTATCTGCGTTTGATGCGCTATGTGCGTCCGTACTGGCGTGCGTTCGCCGTCTCCATCCTAGGCATGGTGGTGGCCGCAGCGACCGAACCCTTGTTGCCGGCTTTGCTCAAGCCTTTCCTTGACGGCACGTTTGTGAATAAAGACAGCGCGGTGATGATGTGGGCACCGACCTTCATTTTGGTGATCTTTTTGGTTCGCGGTGTGGCCGGGTTCTTTGGTTCTTATGCCATCCACTGGGTCGGCAACAAAGTGGTCATGGATCTGCGCGCCGAGATGTTCGCCAAATTATTGTCATTGCCCACGCGGTTCTATGATGACCACGCCACGGGAACCTTGATCTCCAAACTCACCTACGATGTGACGAATGTGACTGCGGCCGCGACGAGTGTTGTGACCATCACTATCCGTGACTCCATCATCATCTTAGGGTTGCTTGGCTGGCTTTTCTACCTGGATTGGAAGCTGACACTGATCACTTTGCTGATCGCGCCTATCGTTGCATTGGTCATCCATCAAATTAATCGGCGCTTGCGCTCTTCCAGTCGAGAGACGCAGAAAGCGATGGGCAGCATCACTCAGGTCATCGAAGAAAGTGTGACGGCTCATAAGGTCGTGAAGTTGTTCGGTGGACAAAGCTACGAGAAGCAAAGATTCGAAGAAGAGATCAACCTGGTGCGCCGCCACATGATGAAGCAAGCGGCCGCAGCCTTGGCCAACGTGCCTATCGTACAGATGGTGGCGGCGATCGCGTTGGCGTTCGTCATCCATCTGGCTATCGGACAAGCGCAAAGCGATGCGACGACGGTGGGCGGATTCTTGTCTTTCGTCGCTGCCATGCTGATGTTGACCGCGCCGATCAAGCGCATAACGAGTATCAATGAATTCGTGCAGCGCGGCTTGGCTGCGGCAGAGAGTGTATTCGAGTTGATTGATACGGCAGGCGAAACGGATGCAGGTCGGTCGGTGATGAGTCGCTCTTCCGGTGCGCTTTCCTTTGAGCATGTCAGTCTGTCTTATCAATCCGATGAGCGCTTGGCACTGAACGATATCTGTTTGGATATCCCTGCCGGACAAGCGGTCGCTTTGGTCGGCGCGTCTGGCAGTGGCAAGAGCACGCTCGCCAATCTGGTGCCGCGCTTCTATCTGCCGACCAAAGGTCGCATCACGCTGGATGGGCAAAACATCAATGACCTCACCCTGGCCAGTCTGCGCGCCAACATCGCCTTGGTGAGCCAGGAAGTGGTGCTGTTCAACGACACCATCGCTGCCAACATCGCCTACGGGCAGATGCGCGAAGTGCCGGAAGAAGAGATCGTCGCGGCGGCAACGGCAGCACATGCCATGGAGTTCATTCGCGACCTACCGATGGGGTTAGAGACCTTGGCGGGTGAGAAGGGTGTTCGACTTTCCGGTGGCCAGCGCCAGCGCATCGCTATCGCACGCGCTATTCTCAAGAACGCCCCCATCCTTATCTTGGATGAAGCTACCTCGGCGCTGGATAGTGAATCCGAACGCCACGTCCAGGCGGCTTTGGAAACGCTGATGAAGGGGCGCACTTCACTGGTCATCGCCCATCGCCTATCTACCATCGAAAAAGCGGACCGTATTGTCGTCCTACAAAAAGGGCAGATCGCGGAAGCGGGCACTCACGCCGAGTTGCTGGCTAAGGGCAAGGTGTATGCACAGTTGCATCGCACCCAGTTCAGCGGAAACGAATAGTAGAACCAGAATTTTCATCAATAGGTTGACAGTCGCGCCGCATATGGCAAAATTCAAACCCTAGCATTTCAGTCAAGTTTCAAAACCTCATCACTTTAGGAGAACATCATGGCCGTACTCGTAGGTAAGCAAGCACCCGATTTCAATGCTGTTGCCGTCATGGGCAACAACGACATCAACGAAACCTTCAATCTCAAGAAGCATATCAGCGGCAAATACGCCGTGGTCTTCTTCTATCCGCTGGACTTCACCTTCGTATGTCCTTCCGAACTGATCGCTTTCGATCACCGTCTGGAAGAATTCAAGAAACGCAATGTTGAAGTCATCGGTGTTTCCATCGACTCCCAGTTCTCCCACTTCGCCTGGAAGAGCACACCGATCAACAATGGCGGTATCGGTCAAGTGAAGTATCCATTGGTTGCTGACATCAAGCACGAGATCTGCAAGGCATACGACGTGGAAGCAGAAGGTGGCGTCGCATTCCGTGGCTCCTTCCTGATCGACCGCGCGGGTGTGGTGCGTCACCAAGTGGTGAACGACCTGCCGCTGGGCCGCAACATCGACGAGATGCTGCGCATGGTCGATGCTTTGCAATTCACCGAAGAGCACGGCGAAGTCTGCCCGGCTGGCTGGAGCAAAGGCAAGGCAGGCATGGGTGCTTCGACTGAGGGCGTGGCGAAATACCTGGCTGCACACGCAAAAGAACTGTAATCGACCTGTTTGTTTCACCCAAAAGGCTGCCGTGTCCCGGCAGCCTTTTTGTTTTGTGGAACACTGATAAAATACCCGCCATCATTGGGCTTGCGGGATGTTGTCATGCTGATCTGGTTCGTCGTTCTCTATCTGTTGTTCTCTGTCGGTGTCGGGATATACGCTTCGACGCGGGTGCACAATTCCCGTGATTTCGTAGTGGCCGGGCGCAATCTGCCTTTACCTATCGTCACCGCCACGGTGTTCGCCACTTGGTTCGGTGCGGAGACGGTGCTGGGCATCTCTGCCACCTTCGTGAAGGAGGGGATGAGTGGTGTGGTGGCCGATCCGTTCGGTGCCAGTTTGTGTCTGGTCATCGCGGGACTGTTTTTCGCGCCGCTGTTGTATCGAATGAATCTGCTCACCATCGGCGATTTTTACAGGGCGCGCTACAACCGCGCGGTCGAGTTGATCATGACGATCTGCATCATGATCTCCTATCTCGGCTGGGTGTCGGCACAGGTGGTTGCGCTGGGGCTGGTGTTTAATCTGGTGAGCGGCGGAGCCGTCGAACAGTCGACCGGGATGTTCATCGGTACGGGCATCGTGCTGGGCTATACCATGTTCGGCGGTATGTGGTCGGTAGCGTTGCTGGATTTCGTACAGATGACGGTCATCATGGCGGGCATGTTGCTGATTGCGGTGCTGGTGAGCGGGGATGTGGGCGGCGTGGGTAATGTGGTAAGTCATGCACAGGCTGCCGGCAAACTTCAATTCCTGCCGCAAGGCGGTTATGAAACATGGATACCTTTCATCGGTGCGGGTATCACCATGATGCTTGGTTCTATTCCACAGCAGGATGTATTCCAGCGCATGACCTCGGCCAAGGACGAAAAGACGGCGGTGCGCGGTTCTGTCGCGGGGGGCGTGTTGTATTTTGCTTTTGCCTTCGTGCCGATGTTCCTCGCCTATTCCGCCACCCTGATCGACCCCAAAGTGTTCGGCGATATGATCGCGAGCGATTCTCAGATGGTATTGCCTAACCTGATTTTGTATCACACCCCGCTGGTGGCACAGGTGTTCTTCTTCGGCGCGCTGTTGTCTGCCATCATGAGTACGGCTTCCGCCACGCTGCTGGCACCGTCGGTGATGTTCACCGAAAACATCCTCAAGCATTTCGCGCTGAAAAACATGAGCGACCAGCAGATGTTGCGCACCATGCGCATCATCGTGCTGACTTTCGGTAGCTTCGTGTTGTGGTTCGCGCTGCACTCCGAAGCTAGCATCTTCAAGATGGTGGAGAACGCGTACAAAATCACGCTGGTCGCTGCGTTCGTGCCTTTGGCTTTCGGTCTGTATTGGAAGCGCGCCAACACACAGGGCGCGTTGCTTTCCATCGTGCTGGGGCTTTCGGTATGGTTGCTGATGGAGGCATTCCAGCCGAGCCAAATTTGGCCGCCGCAACTGGCGGGCTTGCTGATGAGTGTGCTCGGTATGTTGCTGGGATCGTTGCTGCCGAATCTGATTGGCAGGCAAGGTGCGGTACACCATCACCGGCATCCTTCCGCATAACCGTCATCTTGCTGTCACAATTCTTTCATACCATCATTAAACTGGTGTAGTCGGAAAGAGTGTTCCCCATCCCAAACCTCCCCCCGATGGGAGAGAGGGAACCAACCGCTACACGGAGATATTTGATTCACTGATGGAGAAAACAATGACGACAGCGAACATCTTGGTGGTGGAAGATGAACCGGCGATACAAGAACTACTCGCGTTCAATGTGGCGCAATGCGGCTACCGTCCGATACAGGCTTATGACGTGGCAAGTGCACAAGCCGAGATTAACCGCGCTTTGCCGGACCTTATCCTGCTGGACTGGATGTTGCCAGGCACTTCGGGTGTCGAATTCGCACGGCGCTTGCGTGCCGATTCACGCACACGCGATATCCCCATCATCATGCTCACCGCGCGCACCGAAGAGCACGACAAAGTGCTGGGGCTGGAATCGGGTGCGGACGACTACATCACCAAACCTTTCTCCCCGCGCGAGCTGATGGCGCGCATCCGCGCGGTGCTGCGTCGTCGTGCACCGCAGATGACCGATGAGACAGTGCGTGCCGAGGGTATCGAGTTGTCACCCACCACGCATCGCGTGAATGCCAAGGGGGTGAACGTGGATCTGGGCCCGACCGAATTCCGACTGCTGCATTTCTTTATGACCCATACCGAGCGCGTCTATAGCCGCACGCAATTGCTCGACCAGGTGTGGGGTGATCATGTGTTCGTGGAGGAGCGCACCATCGACGTGCATATTCGCCGCTTGCGCCAAGCGTTAGAGCCTTCTGGCTTGGATGGCTTGGTTCAAACCGTGCGCGGGAGCGGCTATCGTTTTTCCAAAAGCTAGTTAAGCACTGCCCCGTGGTTCGCATCACCCGTATAATGTCGTCAGTCAATCTATGAACGGTATAAACCGTGAGCGATTTCTGGCAACGCGCCTTAGTTTACCCATTCGTTCTGCTCGTGCTCTCCCTGATGTTGTGGGCGATAGCGGGCGCGCTGCCTGCCGCAGTGTTCTTCGGTGTCGGAGCGTTGTGGAGACTGTTCTTCCATCTGCGCAATCTGGCTGATCTGCAACGCTGGCTTGCAGCGCCTGAAACACAGGATGTCCCCGATGGCTCAGGTCTTTGGGAAGATGCTTTCTCGCGGCTGAACAAGATGATGCGCAACTTGCGCAAAGAGCGCGAGAAACATGCGGCCGCTTTGTTGCAGATGGAGCAAGCGACGGGAGCGCTTCCGGATGGCGTGGTTATCCTGGATGCCTCCGACCGCATCGAATGGTGCAACTTGCTGGCGGTGCAACATTTTGGCTTGGATGCGGAGCGCGACATCGGGCAGCAGATCACTTATCTGGCACGTCAACCTGAATTCGTACAATACTTGGCGATGCGCAATTTCAGTGAGCCGCTCATCCTGCGTGAGTCGCGTCAGGGCGGTGTCGTGCTTTCCATCAAGCTCATCTCCTACGGTAAAGACAAGCACCTTCTCATCAGCAGCGACATCACCCAGCTCGAACGTATCGAGACCATGCGCCGCGATTTCGTGGCGAACGTGTCGCATGAATTGCGCACCCCGCTCACCGTAGTGAACGGTTTCGTCGAGACCATGCACGATATGCCGCATCTGGAGAACGACATGGCCCGGCGTGCCCTCAACCTGATGGGTGACCAGACGGTGCGCATGGAGAGCCTGGTGGACGATCTGCTCACTCTGTCGCGTTTGGAGAACGACCAGAATCCCGTACGAGAAGAGAGCGTAGATGTCAGATCTCTGCTCAATGAGATATTCCGCGAAGGTCAGGTGTTGAGCAATGGCAAACATCAATTACACCTTGAAGTCGAGAGTGACGCGAAGTTGTCGGCCAGTCGGGAGGAGTTGCGTAGCGCATTCACCAATCTACTGACCAATGCCATTCGTTACACGCCGGAAGGTGGCGAGATAACGTTGCGTTGGGCCGAGAAAGAGGGATGTCCGGTCTATTGTGTGCGCGATAGTGGTATTGGCATCGCACCACAACACATACCGCGCCTGACTGAACGTTTCTACCGGGTCGACCGCAGCCGCTCGCGCGAGACCGGCGGCACAGGGTTGGGCTTGGCTATCGTCAAGCACATCGCCATGCGCCATCAGGCCAAGTTGGATGTGGTGAGTGAAGAAGGCAAGGGCAGTACATTCTGTTTGATCTTTCCAGCGAAACGTTCCGCACATTGACGTTGGATTGACGAGAAGCCATCCATGGATAATGAGAGCGTAGAATTCGCCCATATCGATTCGGCAAACCATCATGAGTAAGCCCGCACTTGATCTGCTCACCTTTAATCAATCCTTCACTGAGCAAGAGCAGCATTTGAAATACAAAATCGCCTTCCTGAATAGTGTGTTTTCCTTGGCGGTGCTGGTCGCATTCGTCATGGGATTCTACCGCTGGCAGCACAGCCAACTGATGGGTGCGATCGACTTCGCTTTCTCGGCGGTCGGGCTGCTGGTGCTGTACTACCTTAGACGGCACAAGGAGCATCTGGAGGGCATCAGTACACTGGCCATCGTCCTTGCCTATTTGCTGTTCCTTGCGGTCTATCTGCTGGCTAGCGAAAATCTGATGCGCCTGTCGTTGTTCTTCCTGCTGTCGGCTGCAGTGTTCTTCCTCAAGGGTAACAAGGTGGGGCTCGGGTGGTTGGTGTTCATACAACTCACCATCATCTTGCCGCATCTGATGCCGTCCTTCAGTGCCGACTATTCTCACATAGACATCGTCACCACCTGCCTGTATCTGAGCGCGCTCTACCTGATCTTCTGGAATTACGAACGTCAGAAGGAGCAGTTTCACCAGCGCGAGCAATTACTCACCATGCAAAGAGGAATAGATCAGCGATTGCATCTCGCACTTGAATCGGCGCGCATGGGTGTCTGGGAGTTTGATTTACGCACACGGAAGTTGTTCTGGTCACCCGAGGTCTACCGCTTGTTCGACATTGAGGAAGAGCCCGCATCGATGGAATTGCTCAAGAGAGTGGTTCATCCGGACGATTTAGAAGCGATGCAGGCGGCGATGGATCGCACCGCGACCACTCGGGAACCGTACTTCGTCGAGTTCCGCATTGTTGCTTCCGGCAAATTGCGTTGGGCGGAAGACAGGGGGGAAGTGCAATACGATCCGGAGGGGCGCCCGTTGCGGGTGATCGGCACGGTGCAGGACATCACGATGCGCAAGGACACCGAGGCCGCATTGCGCGAGAACCAGAAGCGCCTCCATCTGGCATTGGGAGCTGCCAAGATGGGCGTGTGGGAGCTTGATGTTGTGACGCACCGGCTCTATTGGTCACCGGAGATATATCTTGCTTTGGGTATTGAATCCTCCGATCCGACGGAGGATGACATCCGGAAGATGATGCATCCGGAGGATGCGCCCAGGGTGTTCCGGGAGGTGGAGACTGCACTCGCAGAGCGAACCACAGGCGTCAGGTCGCAATACAGGATCATCACCCCGGACGATCGGTTGATCTGGGTGGATGCCGAGGGTGAACTCCAGTTCGATGCACAGGGCGTGCCCTATTCGATTATCGGAATTGCCAGGGACATCACGGAATACAAGGTGACGGAAGAGGCGATGGAGCATTCGCGCCGGCAACTGGAAGAGCAGCGCCATTTGTTTGAGACCATATTGGACAACGCTCCGTTGGGGATATGGATGACCGATACCAAGGGCAAGATCCAGTTCATCAATAACGGGTTTTGCTACGCGACAGGGGTTTCGGAGGAAGCTTTTCTCGCTGCCCCCCATTACGCCGATGTCTTGCCGAAATCGGTTACAGAAAGCTGCATGAAGTCCGATCGCGAATGTCTGGAACAGGATGCTCCCCATCTTTCACTGGAGTGGTTGCCGTTCGTGGATGGCCGCGAACATCTGTTGGAGATCACCAAGGTGCGCGTGAAGAGCAGGGACGGTACCGTCCTTGGCTTGATCGGCCTGTCGGTCGATGTCACCGAGCGCAAGGAACACGAGAAACAACTGGAGCAGATCGCACATTACGATGCGCTGACCGGTGTGCCGAACCGTGTGCTCTTGGCTAACCGGTTGGCGCAAGCACTGGCTTATACCAAGCGCGACAAGACGTTAATGGCGGTGTGCTATCTCGATCTTGATGGGTTCAAGCCGATCAATGATAGCTTCGGACACGAGATCGGCGACCAGGCACTGGTCGAGATCGCACGGCGCATCAAACATACGATTCGAGCAGAGGATACCGTGGCAAGACTGGGCGGCGATGAGTTCGTCGTGTTGCTGGTCGGGATGCAAGTCTCCGATGAGTATGAGAATAGCCTGAATCGATTGCTGCGATCCATCGAGCAACCGATCGAGATCAAAGGGCAGTCGATACGGCTTAGTGCAAGTATCGGTGTCGCATTGTGTCCAGGCGACGATCTGGATGTCGATACGCTGCTGCGGCAAGCCGATCAAGCGATGTATGTGGCGAAACAATCAGGTAAGAATCGATATCACCTGTTCGATTCGGCACAAGATATGCGCGTCCGTTCGCATCACGAGTTGGTGGAGCAGATCAGGAACGGGTTGGCTCAAGGCGAATTCGAGCTGTATTACCAGCCCAAGGTGGAGATGCAGACGCGCCGCCTGATGGGGGCGGAAGCATTGATCCGCTGGCATCATCCGCAACGAGGCTTGCTGCTTCCCGCAGAGTTTCTACGCGCCATCGAGAACACCGAGGTCGAGATCGAAGTGGGTGAATGGGTGATTGCCAGTGCGCTTGAACAAATGAGGAGTTGGCGGGAAGCGGGAAGTGATATCGATGTGAGCGTCAACATCTCCGCCTACCATCTGCAATCGCTGGGTTTCGTCGAGAGATTGCATGCGCAGATGCAGCACTTCAGTATGGAGCAGAGCAAAAATACCTTGCAGATCGAAGTGCTGGAGACTGCCGCGCTTGAGGATGTCGAGAAGGTTGGGAACATCATCCACTCGTGCAGGGAGTTCGGCGTGAGCTTCGCTCTGGATGATTTCGGAATCGGCTATTCTTCGCTCAAATATTTGAGCTTTTTCGACCTGGATGCTTTGAAGATCGACCAGTCTTTCGTGCACGATATGATGGTCGAAAAAGGAGATCACGCCATCGTGCAGGGTATCATCGCACTGGCGAAAGCGTTCGGGCGCGAGGTGGTGGCTGAAGGGGTGGAGAATGATGCCCAATATCAAACTTTGTTGCTGATGGGCTGCCAAGTAGGACAGGGGAACGGGATCGGCCTGCCAATGCCTGCCGCCGCACTCATCGAATGGGCTAAGGCGGTTAAACCGGTCTCCCCTTGAGCGGCTCTTGTGCCGCTTGGGTAAAACTGACACGCTCAAAATCGCTGCCTTTTTCCACACTGAATCCCAGAATTACATTCTGCTTGCTGTGGTCCGGCAGATTGAGTTCCAGCGCTCGACCGGCGACGAACCAATCGCGTGGCAGGATCAAACTGGCGTGGATGTGCAACTTCTCTATGGCAGGCAATATCAGTGCGGGTGCAGATCCGTATTGAGCGTTTCCACTATCGGCGTTGCCGCGCACCACAGCCGCCTGCGGTTGTCCCGGCAGATAGTTGACGCCGATGTAGAGATGCCCGCTATGGGTCACGTTCACTGCGTTGAGCGCGGCCAATTTCAGCGCGGTTGAGTTCGGCGTGGACACACTGACGATCTGGTTGGCACCGAGGCGTTCGCCGATCTTTGTCTTGCGCAATAGATGGCCCCGAATCAGGCTATCCTCATCGACCAGCCACTCCTCTGGCAGGAATCCCAACTCTTTTAGGTCATGCTGTCCGGTATCATCCAGTACGCGACCGAAGGTTTCGATCTGATGCTGGATATCTTGAATCGCCTTGGAAACATCCTTGACCGGTTTGAATGGTTTGCGCGCGATTTGCGCGTAGATCTGTTCCAATCCGATACATAGATGTCTGACATCCGCCTCGCGCGGGACATCCGCCAACGAATCCGGGCGAGTTTCGCACCAGCAGCGGTGAAGTTTGTTGAGCAGGGCGATGCAATCTTTGTTCGTCAGGTCATCGCCCAGATCGGCCTGTGCGGGTGATTGGCCCTGTTGCAGCAATATCGTCTTTACACGTATCTGCTTGGAAAGCGGAACCATCGCCATGAATCGCATATCGTGACTGTCGCGGGCATACCGGATCGATTGCAGGCCTTGCGCTCCGGTAAGGTCGACCACCAGCGGCGGCGCATCATTTTTGCTGACACTGCATCGCGGTTCGACGCTGAGCGCCTCGCTCCATTGCGCCAACCAACGCTCTGCGCAGTGCCAGTGATGGCGTGGCAGTCCCAGCAGACGTGCGCGATGCATCAACAGCGTTCGTGCGTACAACGTACGGCAAGTGACAGGATGGCCTGCATGATAAAGCGCATCGACCACCGCCTCTTTGTGAACATCGAGCGATTCGGCGTGAGCATACAGTGAATGAAATTGGGGCCAAATCTTCCCGTCGGGTTCGCATCCCGCGCGCAAAAAATCGCCGATCTGCAAACTGCTGTATTGCAAACAACGCTGGTACAGCAGCGCAGTCTCGCCGACGAGTTGTTTGTCGCCCGCCTCTGCCACTTGCAGGCAACGCAGATAACCGTTGAGCATGTTCTGCCACAGATTGGAGAGGGAGAGGAGCAGGATGAATTCTTCGTCAGACAGCGGCAATTTCTTGCCGGTCAGTTTCTTGGCGAAGTCGTTCTGTACCACGGCCACCGTTTCGCGCAACGCTTCCAAAGTCTGCAAACGGTCGCTGCCGCGAATCGGGCAACGGTTCAGTTCATCCAGTTGTTTGCGCAACGTACCGTGAGCGAGATTGAGATTCGTCAGTTGTAACTGACTCAACCACTTGGTGCAGGATGCCGCATCTTTGAATGCAGGTTGGGCGAGGTCGTCGGTGGGTTCGAGGGGTAGCATGAGCCAAGTTTAAAGCAATACGCGCTCGATGCCACCATCATTGGCATTGGCGACATATTCCGCCATCCAGTTCTGTCCGAGCAGATGTTTTGCCATCTCCACCACGATGTAATCGGTGGTCGTGCCGACATCGTCGTTGTAACGGCTCAAGCCCTGCTGACAGGCGGGACAGGAAGTGAGTATCTTCACCTCGCCGGTGAAGCCGTCCGCACGCAGCGCATCGGAACCTTTGCGCATCTCCTCTTCCTTGCGGAAGCGCACCTGGGTGGCGATGTGCGGCACGCTGGAACCGAAGGTGCCGGCCTCGCCGCAACAGCGGTCGTTCAGAGGTACCGCAGTTCCCATTAGGTCGCTCACCACTTTGAGTGGCGCGTAGGTCTTCATCGGTGAGTGGCAAGGGTCGTGATAGAGGTAACGGGTACCCTTCACGCCTTCTAGCTTCACCTTCTTCTCCAAGAGATATTCGTGGATATCGAGCAGCCGGCAGCCGGGGAATATCTTGTCGAACTGGTACTTCTGCAATTGATCCATACAAGTGCCGCAGGACACGATCACCGTCTTGATGTCGAGATAGTTCAGCGTGTTCGCCACGCGGTGGAATAACACGCGATTGTCGGTGGTGATCTGGTTCGCCTTGTCGCCTTGGCCGGATGCGTTCTGCGGATAGCCGCAGCACAGATAACCCGGCGGCAACACAGTGATCGTGCCGATGTCGTACAACATGGCCTGCGTCGCCAATCCCACTTGGCCGAACAGACGCTCCGAGCCGCAACCGGGGAAATAGAACACCGCTTCGGATTCTTCATTCAGCTTGCGCGGATCGCGGATGACCGGTACCACGGTGTCGTCCTCGATGTCGAGCAAGGCGCGCGAGGTCTTCTTGGGTAGGCCGCCCGGCATCGGCTTGTTGATGAAGTGGATGACCTGTGCCTTGAGTGAGGGTTTGCCGACTGTTGCGGGTGGATGCTTGAGCTGGCCGTTCAGCAAGCCGAAACTCTTCGCGATGCGGTGTGCCACGCGCTGGCCCTTGTACGCCCACTCGATCATCACCTTGCGTACCAACTTGATGGTGGTCGGGTCGCTGGCATTGAGGAACAACATCGAAGTGGCCGTGACCGGATTGAAGTTCTTCTTGCCTTGTTTGCGCAGGAAGTTGCGCATCGAGATGGAGACATCGCCGAAGTCGATATCCACCGGGCAGGGTTTCTCGCAACGATGACACACCGTGCAATGATCGGCCACGTCGTTGAACTCGGCGAAGTGCGCAATGGAAATGCCGCGCCGTGTCTGCTCTTCGTACAGGAAGGCTTCGATAAGCAGCGAGGTCGCGAGTATCTTGTTGCGCGGCGAGTAGAGCAGGTTGGCGCGCGGCACATGCGTAGAGCACACTGGTTTGCACTTGCCGCAACGCAGACAATCCTTGATCGAGTCCGAGATGTCGCCCAACTCGCTCTTCTCCAGGATCAGACTTTCCAACTCCATCAAGTTAAAGCTGGGGGTGTAGGCGCGTTCGAGGTTGCTGCCCGGCAGCAACTTGCCCTTGTTGAAGCGACCGTCCGGATCGACCTTCTGCTTGTACGCGATGAACGGCGCTATCTCCGCCTTCTCAAGGAAGTCGAACTTGGTGATGCCGATACCGTGCTCACCCGAGATGACGCCGCCCAAGTCTTTGGCCAACTGCATGATGCGATCCACGGCGGCATAAGCCTGCTGCAGCATCACGTAGTCGTCGGAGTTGACCGGGATATTGGTGTGCACGTTGCCGTCGCCCGCATGCATGTGCAGCGCGACGAACACACGGCTCTTCAGCACGCCCTGATGGATGGCGGAGCACTGTTCGAGTGTCGGCTCGTAGGTGCTGCCGCTGAAGATGTGGCGCAACGGTTCGCGCAACTCGCGCTTCCATGAGGCGCGCAGCAGGTGGCGTTGTACCGCATCGAAAACGGTGAGGGCATCTTGCTTGTCGGCAGGGGGGAAGGTGCAGGATGACAGCGGCGCATCCAGATTTTCCAGCAGCAAGGTCCAGCGTGCGCGCACCTCGGCGAGCAACTGCTGTGCAGCCTGCGGACGGTTTCCCAGCAGTTCGGCGTCGCCCAGTTGCGCATCGTCCTGATAACGCAGCGGCAGTTCGCCTTGGAAGAATTCATCCAACGCGTCGAGCAGTTTGATCTTGTTGCCCAGCGACAACTCGATGTTGATGCGCTCGATACCGTCGCAATAGTCGCCCATGCGCGGCAACGGGATCACCACGTCCTCGTTGATCTTGAACGCGTTGGTGTGTTTGGCGATGGCGGCGGTGCGTGCCCTGTCCAGCCAGAATTTCTTGCGCGCATCGGCAGAGACGGCGATGAAGCCTTCGCCGTGGCGCAGGTTGGCCATGCGCACGATCTCGGAGGCGGCTTCACCCGCCGCGCGTTCGTCGTCGCTCACCACGTCGGCGATCAACACCATCTTGGGACGCGTGCCGCGTTTGGACTTGGTGGCGTAGCCCACCGCCTTCAGATAGCGCTCGTCCAGATGCTCAAGACCCGCGAGGAAGGCGGGCGACACATCACTGCGTTGTTTGAAATATTCGGTGACCTCGACGATGGCCGGCACCGCCTCGTGTACTTGGCCAAAGAACTCCAGACACACAGTGCGCGTGTGCGTGTGTTCGCGGTGCAGGATGAAACGCGCCGAAGTGATGATGCCGTCGCAGCCTTCCTTCTGGATGCCGGGCAGGCCGGACAGGAACTTGTCCGTCACGTCTTTGCCCAGTCCCGCCTTGCGGAACGCGCTACCGGGGATGGTCAGGATCTCGGGCTCGCCGATCTGGGTCTTGCCGTTCTCTTGATAGCGGGTGATGCGGAATTGTGCGCTTTCGACATCGTGGATCTTGCCGAGGTTGTGGCGCAGACGCACCACTTCCATCCACAAGCCATCCGGTGTCACCATCTTCCATGAGGCCAAGTTATCCAGCGCCGTCCCCCACAGCACGGCCTTCTTGCCGCCCGCGTTCATCGCCACATTGCCGCCTATGCATGAGGCATCCGCCGAGGTGGGGTCGACGGCGAACACCAGACCGTTGTTGTCTGCCGTTTCCATCACGCGTCTGGTCACCACACCGGCGCCGCAATGGATGGTGGCGTAGGGTTGGTTCACGCCGGGCAGGGTGAGTATCTCGATGGCCGAGATTGCATCCAGCTTCTCGGTGTTGATGACGGCGGAGTATTTGTCCAGCGGAATTGCACCGCCGGTATAGCCCGTGCCGCCGCCGCGCGGGATGAGGGTCAGGCCCAGTTCGATACAGGCGCGCACCAGCGGTGCGACTTCTTCCTCGGTGTCGGGGTGCAGTACCACGAAGGGATATTCCACGCGCCAGTCGGTGGCATCGGTCACATGCGAGACGCGCGCCAAGCCGTCGAACTGGATGTTGTCCTTGCGGGTGTGTTTGCTGAGGGAACGCAAAGCGCGTTTGCGCAAATCCAGCGTCGTCTCAAAGTCCATCGCGAAGCGTTCGACCGCGCGCTTGGTCAATTCCAACAAGCGCCCGACCTTGGCATTATTCTGGCGACGCGCTTCGATGGCGTTCAAGCGGTGGTACAGCGCGCCTATCAGGGCCTTGCGCCGTTTGCGATTGGAGAGCAGGTCATCTTCCAGATACGGGTTGCGCGTAAGTACCCAGATATCGCCCAACACTTCGTACAGCATCTGTGCCGAGCGGCCGGTGCGGCGCTGCTCGCGCAGGGTATTGATGATGTCCCATGCTTCAGCACCGAGCAGGCGCAACACGATCTCGCGGTCAGAAAACGAGGTGTAGTTGTAAGGGATCTCTCTTAAACGTGCGGTCATGGAAGTGCCTTCATTTCAAGGCGCGCATTCTACCGCATCGCGCATCCACACTCGACCCCGACAGTGATGCGGATAAAATGACTCGCATGAACACTTCATCCGAACAGGTTCGCGTCTTCTTTGCACTTTGGCCCAAGTCGCCGGAACGGCTGGCGTTGTCTGCCTGGCAGGCAGAGATACAGTCGCTCTGTGGCGGCCAAGTGATGCGGGCTGACACCTTGCACACCACGCTGGTGTTCCTGGGAGAGATCGACAGGACCCGATTGGAGGCGCTGAAGTTGGCCGCGCAGGAAGTGACCTTTCGGCCTTTCGAGCTTGGCTTCGATGCCGCACGTTACTGGGGCCACAACCACATCGCCTACGCCGCGCCGACAGACGTACCGCCACGACTCATGCGGCTTGTCGCCGATCTGGAGCAACGTCTTGGCAGGCATCGTTTTCATTTCGAGCGCCGCCCCTACAAGCCGCATGTCACCCTGTTGCGTCACGCCAAGTGGACAGATGAGGCATTGCCTGCCATGGCGGCTGTGCATTGGCAGATCAATGAGTTCGTGCTGGTGCAGTCTTTGCAGGATGAGCAGGGCGGGCATTACGAGGTGTTGGCGCGTTTTGCCGCTTCCGAATTAGAATGAGCCACACTCGAACGGGAACATCATGCTGCATTCATTCTCACTGAACAACGGACGTCTCAATCGTATCCACGTCGAGATAGGGAGTGATCTGCGCGCTGCGGCGCCGGTCTGGATCGATCTGGTGGCGGCCACTCCCGAGGAGGTGACGTGGGTGGAATCCGGTTATGACCTGCGTCTCCCCAGCCCCGAGCACTTGCGCGACATCGAAGCCAGCGCGCGCTTCTTCGAGCACGAGGGCGATCTGCATCTGCGCTCCGACTTCCTGTCCGGCACCGAGAGCCATTCGCACAGCGTGGCTGTGGCCTTCGTGCTGAGCGGCGACACGCTCATCAGCATCCACGAAGAGGACCTGCCCATCTTTCGCCTGTTGCGCATGAGATTACATGCCGAATCGGGAACCATCGAAGACTCGCGCGATGTGCTGGTCGATCTGTATGGCATGGATGTGGAGTTTTCGGCCGATGCGCTGGAGGAGGTGTACGCCGATCTGGGGCGGGTGAGTCAGAGCGTATTGGGCTCGACACTCAGTGACAAACAGGCCAGCGCGGCACTCGCCGAGATCGCCCATGCCGAACACGTCAACGGGCGCATACGCCGCAACGTGATGGATACCCAGCGTGCCATCTCGTTCCTAGTGCGCAGCAAGACACTGAACGTGGCGCAAGTGGATGAGGTGCGCCAAATCCAGCAGGACATCGAATCGCTCGACGGTCACACCTCGTTCCTGTTCGACAAGATCAACTTCCTGATGGATGCCATCATCGGTTTCATCAACATCAACCAGAACCGTATCGTGCGTCTGTTCTCCGTGGTGTCGGTGGCCTTGCTGCCCCCGACCTTGATCGCGTCCATCTACGGCATGAACTTTCAGTTCATGCCCGAGTTGGCGTGGCATATGGGTTATCCGTTCGCGCTGTTCTTGATGGTGCTCACGGTGGGGGTGCCGTTCTGGTTCTTCTGGCGCAAGGGTTGGCTCAAATAGAGATCGAGCACCGCCAAGTCCTGTAGCGATCAGCCTTGCTGTAGGAGCATCTTGCTGGCGATTGGCTGGATATATCGCCAGCAAGATGGCTCCTACGACCAATCCCTTGGTGGTAGGAAACAGTCGGATCGTTATTCTACTTCCAACAATCGTTTTATAACCGCCCCCGCCAGCATGAAGCCGAACAGTGGCGGCATGTAGCTGATGGTGCCGTTCACCGCCCGCGGACGCCCGCGGCTGGTGGGCTCCGGCGGCAACGGCGCGCTCGGGTGTTCGTCCGAGAACACCGTCAGTACGCCCTTGTGTATGCGGTGATGCCGCTTCAGCCGATGGCGCATCTGCTTGGCCAGCGGACACATCTCGGTCTTGCTGATATCCGCCACCTTGATGTGCGAAGGGTCGAGGCGGTTGCCTGCACCCATGCTGGAGGCTACCTTCAGCCCGCGCTTGAAACTCTCCGCCACCAATGCTTCCTTGCACGCCAGCGAATCGATGCAGTCGATCACGTAATCGCTATCGGCAGGCACCAGTTCGTTCACATTGTCGGTGGTGAGAAAAGTGCACAGCAGCGTGACCTGGCACTCCGGGTTGATGTCGGCGATGCGGGCGCGCATCAGTTCTGCCTTGGATTGTCCGACCGTGGATAGCAGCGCGGGCAGTTGACGGTTGATGTTGCTTTCAACGACCACATCATGGTCGAGCAGTGTTAGCCTGCCGATGCCGGCGCGCGCCAGTGCTTCGGTGCAGTAGGAGCCGACACCGCCCATGCCGGCGACGAAGACATGCTTGCTCTTGAGTTTTTCGATGCCTGCGTCGCCGAGCAGGATATGGGTACGGGTGAATTGGGATGGTATGGACATGTCGTATTGCGCTATCAATCGGGGGCGCGATTATAGTCCGCCAAATGTGGCAGCACAGTGAGCGCATTCGCCGTCGTCGCCTGCGCAACCTGTTCCGGCGACATGCCTCGTAGCTCGGCTAATGTCTGAGCCATGCGCGACAGGTACTTCGGTTCGTTGGGCAATCCCTTCTCCAGAAAATCCGGCGGGATATCCGGCGCATCCGTTTCCAGCACGATACTTTCCAAAGGCAGGGTCGCGGCGAGCTCGCGCAGTTTGGTGGCGCGTGGGTAGGTCATTGCCCCGCCGAAGCCGAGTTTGAATCCTAGCTTGATGAATTCGTCCGCCTGCTGACGACTGCCGTTGAAAGCATGCGCGATGCCGCCGCGCACCTTGTGCTGGCGCAGATGTTTGAGGATGGTGTCCTGTGCACGGCGGATGTGCAGCAACACGGGCAGGTCGAATTCGTGCGCCAGTTTCAATTGCTCCACAAAGAAGAATTCCTGCCGTGCTTGATCGTAATGGTTGATGAAAAAATCCATGCCGATCTCGCCGACGGCGACGGGCTGATGGTGCTGAAGAAATTCGCGCAACACCGCCAAGTCATCAGGCATCGCCGTGTCGGTGTACATCGGATGGATGCCGTAAGCGGGGGCGCAGTCGGGGAATCGTTCGCACAGTGTGCGCACGATGTCGAAGTTGGCGCATGCGACCGAAGGCACGACGATGCGGTTCACACCAGCGGCGTGCGCCTCGCGCACGATGTTGGCTTGCGTGTCGCCGAATTCTTCGGCGTCCAAGTGACAGTGTGTGTCTGTCAGATTCATGCGTTCATCACCAATACGACCTTGCCGATCATGCCGCCCGCTTCGATGAGCCGATGCGCTGCGCCGGCTTGCTCCAGCGGCAATCGGTGCGACACGTGCACTTTCAATTTGCCAGCATCCACCAGAGTGGCGCATTGCTCCAGAATCTTGCGTTGGCGTATGCGTTCGTCATGCAGTTCCATCACTTGCGGCGTGAGCATCAATTCGTAACAGAGTGATAGGTTGCGTAGTCGTGCCTTCTGCACGTGGGCAGTATCCAGCGGGGTGGCGAGGATGCTCACCAACTTGCCGCCGACCCGAGTCGCATCGAGCGACTTCAAGAAGGTCTCGCCGCCCACGGTGTCGTACACCACATCCGCACCATGCCCGCTCGTCCAGTCCAATGTCTCCCGCAAGAAATCTTGCGACTTGTAATTGATGATCTTCTCCGCACCGAGCTTGCTTGCGATATCGGCCTTGTCGTCATCGCTCACTGTCACTGCGATACGTGCGCCGAGGTGACGCGCGAGTTGAACCGCCACTTGCCCCACTCCGCCTGCGGCGGCATGGATGAGGATGGTCTGCCCGGCTAGCAGATTCGCGCGCTCGACCAGCGATTCCCATGCGGTGATGAACACCAGCGGCAATGCGGCGGCTTCTTGCATAGAGAGCTTCGCTGGTTTGGCTGCGCAGAAATCCTCATGCAAGGCGGTGTACTCGGCGTAGT
>JARCRR010000123.1 GCA_029850565.1 Gallionella sp.
GTCGCGGCCAGCAACAACAGGCGTATCACGCGATGCAGTCTCATCTTTTCAATGCCCACATCCTGCCTCCGTATGCTTGCTCAGGAAATCCGCCAGCGCCTTGACCCAATCCTCGCGCATGAAGATGAAGCCGTCGTTATGCCCACCGGTCAGTTCGAGGAACTCCTTGGGTGGACGAGCCGCAGCGAACAGCGCCTGCCCGTGTGTGAATGGAATGATCTCGTCCTGCGGACTGTGGGCGATCATCACCGGTGAACTCACCTGTTGCAGATAGACTTGCGTGTCATAACGGATGCGCGAGATCAAGCGGACCGGCAAGTAGGGATAGAGCTGCTGCCCGAGGTCGGGAACGGAAGTGAAGCTGGAGGCGATCACCAGCGCAGCCGGGCGATGCCGGGTTGCCAGTTGCGCGGCCACGGCACCACCCAGTGATTCACCGAACAGTACGATGCGACAGGCAGGCACATGCTTCTGCTGCGCGAGGAATTGCCACGCCGCTTCGGCATCGAGATAGGTGCCCTGCTCGTCCGGCTGGCCTTCGCTGTTGCCGTATCCGCGATAATCGAAAATCAGCGTGTCATAGCCGAGACGATGGAACATCGCCAGATAGTCGAGCCTGTGCGAGATGTTGCCGGCGTTGCCATGCGCAAATAACACCGTGCCGCGCGATTTATCGGCTGCCACATACCATCCGTGCAGCACGACACCGTCCGCCGTCTTCAGGTGCAGTTCCTCGAATGGCAGGCCGATCTGCGCCGGTGTGACAAAAACTTCGCGATCCACTTGCGGATAGAACACCAGCCGCGATTGGAAGAAAAACAATAACAGGGCAAGGCCGACATAGACCGCAAGCAGCATGCCCAGCACATGCCATATCATGCGCATGCCGCCACCCGCTGGCCGGATCGCAGTGCGGTAGCAACACCGACTCTCACTCCTGTACTCGCCATATGCGGCCCTTCGGCTGTGTTCCGTTCATATCTGCCCAGCTTGCTCTCTGCTGATGAGCGGCACAAAGCGCACCGGCTCGATATTCTTTAGGTGGGTAATGCCTGCAAGATCTTTTGTTATCAGCAGCAGTTGTTGTACCTCCAGCCAGCCGCCAACCGGAATCACCATACGACCGCCCGGCTTGAGCTGATCGAGCAGTGCTTGCGGCACATGCCCTGCCGCTGCAGTGACGATGATGCCGTCATAGGGCGCATGCTCGGGCCACCCCGCCGAACCGTCACCGGCTTTCACCTGAACATTGTTGTAGCCCAGCTCATGCAGCAAACTTGCAGCCTGTGCGGCCAGCGGCGCCACGATCTCCATGCTGTACACCTCGCCTGCCAACTCGGACAGAATAGCCGCCTGATAACCCGAGCCCGTACCGACCTCCAGCACGCGCTGCCGTTTGTCCAGTGCCAGCAGGTCGGTCATCAGCGCCACGATGTATGGCTGCGAGATGGTCTGTCCATGACCGATGGGCAAGGGATGATTGGCATAGGCGTCGTACGTCTCGCCTTGCGGAACAAAGCGGTGACGCGGAACTCTAGCCATGATGGCGAGTACTTCTTCAGAGATCGGCGAGGGGGAGTAATCCCCGGCTTCATATGCCATCTCCCTGATCTGCCCGACCATTTCAAGCCTTGCTGAAATGTAATGATCATCGGGGCTGTCAGCGGCATCAGGCGATTTCATAAATCCCATTATGTTCTCCAGTGCCCGCTGATTAGCGACAACAGGTGAAAGTCATTCCTTGCGCTTGAGGGCGACGGATGCGCGGATTTCTCATCATGATTCAACTCTTTTGCCGCCAATGGCTCTCAGCTTCTGTTCCAGCGCCTCGCGCCGACGTTGCCATATCTCGCGGGAGCTGCGCACGTCCCCACAGTACACCTTTTACGCTGAGAGACACAAACAGCCACGGGCGGCATCTCAACCCCATTTTGTCGACATATTTAACTATTGTTGCCAATTTTAATATTTCTAGTGCTACTATCACACTTGATTGTCGACAATCGGAGTGGATTCGATGCTAATCAAGGTTCCCGAACAAGGCACACTCGCAGACGTTGCAGCGCATCGCCTGGCACACAGCATCGTCACCGGTGAGCTGGCGCAAGGCCAGAAACTGAACGAGGCGGAGTTGGCCGAGCGCTTCGGTATGGGGCGCGGCCCGCTGCGTGAAGCCCTGCGACATTTGGAAGGCATGCGTCTGGTGACGCGCATCCCCAATGCAGGTACACGGGTGGTGGTGCTGGATCGCAAGACTCTCTCCGATATCTATGGTGTACGCGAAGCGCTGGAAGGCATGGCCTGCCGCCTTGCCGCCACGCAGATGAGCGATGAAGAAATCTCTCAATTGAGCAAACTGCTCGACCGCCACGAAGAACAGATCAAGAAGGAAGGCGGCAAGATCTATTCGCAGAGCGAGGGCGACCTCGATTTCCATTACCAGATCGCGCGCGGCAGCCGCAACCAGATGCTGATGGATATGCTCGGCAGCGAGCAATACCAACTCCTGCGCATGTGCCGTTATCGCACCAGCCGCAAAGCCGCCCGCACCAAACCCGCATTGCAACAACACCGCCAGATCGTCGCCGCATTGGAACAACGCGATGGCGAACTCGCCGAGCTACTCATGCGCCGCCACATCCAGGGCGCATGGAAGAGCATCAGCGAAATGATCGATAAAGAAGAGGAGTCTGCGGCATGACCTCTTTCAGCCGTCATTCCGTCCTACGCCGGAATGACGGAATAAGGGAATGACGAAATTTTGAATCACGTGAGGAATCGGAAATGAGCCAAACAGCAAACACACCCGGCAACAAACTGCGCCAGGCAGTGAATGAGAATTCCCCACTACAAGTGGTCGGCGCGGTCACCGCCTACTGCGCCATCCTTGCGCAGAAGAGCGGGCACAAGGCGCTGTACCTTTCCGGTGGCGGCGTGGCGGCTTCTTCATTGGGCATCCCTGATCTCGGCATCACCACTCTGCATGACGTATGCGAAGACGCACGCCGCATCACGGCCGCAAGTGACTTGCCTTTGCTGGTGGACATCGACACCGGCTGGGGCGGCGCCTTCAACATCGCGCGTGCGACACGTGAAGTGGCACAAGCCGGTGCGGCCGGCTTCCACATCGAAGACCAAGTGATGCAGAAGCGTTGCGGCCACCGTCCCAATAAAGCCATCGTGAGTCAGAGCGAGATGGTGGACCGTGTGAAGGCGGCGGTCGATGCGCGCGTGGACAGCAGCTTCGTCATCATGGCGCGTACCGATGCTCTGGCCGTCGAAGGCATGCAGTCCGCTATCGAGCGCGCGCAAGCCTGCGTCGAAGCCGGTGCAGACATGATCTTCCCCGAGGCAATGACCAAGCTGGAGCAATACAAGGAATTCACCCAAGCTGTGAACGTGCCCGTGCTGGCGAACATCACCGAGTTCGGTG
Organism: Gallionella sp.; assembly: GCA_029850565.1. Classification (GTDB taxonomy): domain Bacteria; phylum Pseudomonadota; class Gammaproteobacteria; order Burkholderiales; family Gallionellaceae; genus Sideroxyarcus. The sequence goes on from JARCRR010000123.1 coordinate 3,434, forward strand.
CGACGCCGCTGTTCACCACCAAAGAACTGTCGGGTGTGGGCGTGCAGTTGGTGCTGTATCCCCTCTCCGCTTACCGCGCCATGAGCAAGGCGGCGCTGAACGTGTATCAACATATCCTCGCCGACGGCACGCAGCAGAACGTGGTGCCCACGATGCAGACGCGCATGGAGCTTTACGACTACCTCGGCTATCACGAGTTCGAGCAACAGCTCGATCGCTTGTTCGCTGAAAAAGGTGCTGAATAACTTTTCAATAGGGAGAATGACATGGCAGAAGAAACCACTTTACCGAAGCCCAAAAAGTCCGTCGCCCTCTCTGGCACCGTCGCGGGCAACACGGCGGTGTGCACCGTGGGCCGCACGGGCAACGACCTGCACTATCGCGGCTATGACATCCTCGACTTCGCCGAGAAAGCGGAGTTCGAAGAGATCGCTCACTTGCTGATCCACGGCACACTGCCCACTGCCGCCCAACTCAAAACTTACAAAACCAAACTGAAGACCCTGCGCGATCTGCCACCAGCCGTGAAGCAGGCGCTGGAAGCGTTGCCCGCCAATGCCCACCCGATGGATGTGATGCGCACCGGCTGCTCGGTGTTGGGCACGGTGGAGCAGGAATCCGAGAAGCACGACCCCGCCAAGACCAAAGAGATCATCGACCGCCTGCTGGCCAGCTTCGGTTCGATGCTGGTGTACTGGCATCATTTCACCACCTCGGGAAAACGCATCAACGTGGTGACCGACGACGATTCCATCGGCGGACACTTCCTGCATCTGTTGCATGGCAAGCCAGCGCGCGAATCCTGGGTGCGCGCGATGCACACCTCGCTCATCCTGTACGCCGAGCATGAGTTCAACGCATCCACCTTCACCGCACGCGTCATCGCCGGTACCAACTCCGACATCTACTCTTGCATCACCGGTGCGATCGGCGCGTTGCGCGGGCCAAAACATGGCGGCGCGAACGAGGAAGCGTTCCGCATCCAGAGCCGTTACCAGAGTGCCGACGAAGCGGAAGCCGACATCCGCGCACGTGTGGAACGCAAAGAGATCGTCATCGGTTTCGGCCATCCGGTGTACACCATCTCCGATCCGCGCAATGAAGTCATCAAACGTGTGGCGCAAAGTCTGTCCAGAGAGAACGGCGACACGCTGATGTTCGACATCGCCGCGCGTCTGGAAACGGTGATGTGGGACACCAAGAAGATGTTTCCGAATCTGGATTGGTTCTCTGCCGTGTCGTACAACCAGATGGGTGTGCCGACCGAGATGTTCACGCCGCTGTTCGTCATCGCGCGCGTCACCGGCTGGGGCGCACACGTGATGGAGCAACGCGCCGACGGCAAGATCATCCGCCCCAGCGCCAATTACATCGGGCCGGAGAATCTGGCTTGGGTACCGATCGAGAAGCGAGAAATCAACTTGAACCAAAAGGAAATATAAATGAGCGCCAATGTAGAGATGAACAACCGCCCTGCCCCCGACCAAGTGTTGGTGGATATCGCGAAATACGTATGCAACATGGAGATCAAATCCAACGAAGCTTACGACACCGCACGCAACTGCCTGATCGACACACTGGGTTGCGGCCTGCTGGCGCTGCGTTTCCCCGAGTGCACCAAGCATCTGGGTTCTATCGTCCCCGGCACGACAGTGCGCCACGGTGCGCGCGTGCCCGGCACTTCGCATGAACTCGATCCGGTGAAAGCCGCGTGGGACATCGGCGCGATGATCCGCTGGTTGGACTACAACGACACCTGGTTGGCTGCGGAATGGGGGCATCCTTCCGACAATCTTGGCGGCATCTTGGCGGTGGCGGATTATCTGAGCCGCTGCAACGTGGCTGAAGGCAAGCCTGCGCTGACCGTCCGTGACGTGTTGACCGCGATGATCAAGGCGCACGAGATCCAAGGCGTGTTGGCTTTGGAGAACAGTTTCAACCGCGTCGGTCTCGACCATGTCATCTTGGTGAAGGTCGCCTCTACTGCGGTGGTGACACGCCTGTTGGGCGGCACTGAAGCGCAGGTCATCGATGCGTTGTCGCAAGCCTTCGTCGATGGCCAATCGCTGCGCACCTATCGTCACTCGCCGAATGCAGGTTCACGCAAATCGTGGGCGGCAGGTGATGCGACATCGCGCGCTGTGCGCTTGGCGATGATCACACTGAAAGGTGAGATGGGTATCCCCGGTGTGCTGACTGCACCGCAGTGGGGCTTTTACGATGTGCTGTTCAACAAGACCAACAAAGACCAGAAACTCAAGCCGGAAGCAGAACGCAAGTTCGCGCTGAACCAACCGTATGCAAGCTATGTGATGGAGAACGTGTTGTTCAAGATCTCCTTCCCGGCCGAGTTCCACTCACAGACGGCTTGCGAGTGCGCGGTGCGTCTGCATCCGCAAGTGAAGAACAAATTGGGCGACATCAAGAAGATCGTCATCACCACGCACGAGTCCGCCATCCGCATCATCTCCAAGGTGGGCCCGCTGGCCAACCCGGCAGACCGCGACCACTGCATCCAGTACATGGTGGCAGTACCTTTGGCGTTCGGCGACCTGGTGGCGGAACACTACGAAGACAGCTTCCACAATTCGAACCCCGTCATCGACCAGTTGCGCGAGAAGATGGAGATCGTGGAAGAGGCGCGCTACAGCCGCGAATATCTGGAATCGGACAAGCGCTCTATCGCGAATGCCATCCAGGTGTTCTTCAACGATGGCAGCAGCACCGAGAAGATCGAAGTGGAATATCCGATCGGCCATCGTCGTCGTCGCGCAGAGGGCATTCCTGTGTTGGAGCAGAAGTTCTTGAGCAATCTGCGCACACGCTTCCCGGAGCATCGCTGCCAAGAAATCATGGCGCTGTGTCTGGATAAGAAAAAACTGGAAGCGACGCCGGTGAACGAGTTCATGGAGTTGTTCGTGATCAATTGAAACCACGTCATTCCGGCCTGCGCCGGAATGACGATAACGAGGGAGAGTCGTAATGAGCTATCGCGAAGAATACGAAAGATCCATGAAAGACCCGTCAGGCTTCTGGCGCGACCAAGCCAAAGCGCTGGAATGGTTCAAGGCACCGCAGACGATCCTGACCACTGATGCCGACGGCCTCGGCCACTGGTTCGCCGACGGCGAGATGAACACGGCCTACATGGCGTTGGATCATCACGTGAAGCACGGTCGCGGCAACCAGACGGCGATCATCTATGACTCCCCTGTCACCGATACCAAGAGGAAGTACACCTACGCAGAGCTGACCGATGAGGTCGCACGCACGGCGGGCATGATGGCCGATTTGGGTGTGGTCAAAGGCGACCGCGTCATCATCTACATGCCGATGATCCCCGAGGCTGTCATCGCGATGTTGGCGGTGGCACGTTTGGGCGCGATCCACTCGGTGGTGTTCGGCGGTTTCGCGCCTCCCGAGTTGGCACAGCGCATCGACGATTCGACACCCAAGGTCATCCTCACTGCCTCGTGCGGCATCGAGATCAAGCGCGTCATCGAGTACATGCCCTTGCTCAACAAGGCCATCGACTTGGCGCAACACAAACCGCAAAGCTGCGTGGTGTTCCAGCGTCCGCAGTGCAGCGCACCACTCGTTGCAGGGCGCGACCATGACTGGGCGACACTGTTGGCGAAAGCGGAGGCAGTGGGTTGCACACCTGTCAAAGGCAGCGACCCTCTGTACATCCTCTACACCTCGGGTACAACGGGCAAACCCAAAGGCGTGGTGCGCGAGAACGGCGGCCATGCCGTGGCGCTCAACTACAGCATGAAGGCTATCTACAACGTGGAAGCGGGCGACGTGTTCTGGGCGGCGTCGGATGTGGGCTGGGTGGTCGGCCATTCCTACATCGTGTACGGTCCGCTGCTGCACGGCTGCACCACCATCGTGTATGAAGGCAAACCCATCATGACGCCCGACGCGGGTGCGTTGTGGCGCATCATCGCCGAGTACGGCGTGAAGTCGTTCTTCACCGCACCGACGGCGTTCCGCGCGGTGAAAAAGGAAGACCCGGATGCCAAGCTGATGGCGAATTACGACTTGTCAAAGTTGCAAGTCATCTTCTCCGCGGGTGAGCGGCTCGACCCGCCGACCCAGGAATGGCTCACCGAGAAGAGCGGCAAGACCGTGGTGGACCACTGGTGGCAGACCGAAACGGGTTGGGGCATCACCGCCAATTTGTGGGGCGTGGAACCTAAGCCCGTGAAGTTCGGCTCCTCTACCCTGCCCACACCGGGCTTCGATGTGCGCATCTTGGACGAACACGGCAATCAGCTAGCAGCCAACGAGCAAGGCTACATCGCCATCAAATTACCGTTACCGCCTTCATGCATGAATCGCATCTGGGGCGACGACAACAAGTTCCGCGAAAGTTATCTGCAATTCCTACCCGGCTACTACACCACGGGCGACGGCGGTTATATCGATGAGGATGGATATGTGTTCGTGATGGGCCGCGTGGACGATGTCATCAACGTGGCGGGCCATCGCCTCTCCACCGGCGAGATCGAAGAAGTCGTGGCAGGTCATCCTTTAGTTGCAGAGTGTGCCGTCATCGCACGCGACGACGAGTTGAAGGGACAAGTGCCGATGGGACTGGTGGTATTAAAGTCCGGCGCGACAATAGAGGACGCGGTGTTACAAAAGGAGTTGATCGCACGCGTGCGCGAAGCCATCGGTGCCATCACCTGCTACAAGGATACGGTGATCCTGAAGCGTCTGCCCAAGACACGCTCCGGCAAGACCTTGCGCAAGACGCTGAACAAGATCGTCAACGGACAGGAATACCAGGTTCCCTCTACCATCGACGATCCGGGCGTCATCCCCGAGATCATCGACATCCTGAAGGAAAAGAGATTCGTGAAGTAAGGCGTGGCACTCCCAAGTTGGAAAGAGAGGCTCGCAGAGATGTGGGTCTTTTTTGCCCCTTGGTTTAAGTCAGCCATTCACTCACTTTGCCGTTCTGCGTCATGACGACAGCGTATAGAATCCTGCCCCATGCCCATCTCGCTCACATGGATGCCGCCGCTTCCAGTCCGACTTTTTGCCCTCGCATGTTGCTTGGTTGTCTGTTGCGTCGGCGGTGCCTACGCCAATGATGAGGATGACGATGCAGAACAGGCAGTCGAAGCAAAAGCCGAGTTCGTTTATGAAATAGACCCCTACTACACCGATGTGGGCTACAACATCCCGCTGACGCACAAGCCGGTTCCCACCATCTCTTCCAACAGTGAAGCAGCTATCTTGCGTGAGCTCATCAAAGATTCGTTGATCCCGCAATACATGCTGATCGAAGCCAGCGTCTACCCAATGCCAGTCTTGGGTACTTACATCAAAGCGCAGTCCCCCGACTTCTACAAACAAGGCAACATCGGCAGCAACTTCAACATCATCGAGTCGCTCACGGCCGGCTTTCAAGAGCCTTGGGCTGTTTCTGCCTTCTTCGGCAACGTGGCAAAACTCAAACGCCCCGGCGATAAACGCAGAGACAATAATTACGGGTACACCGGTTATCTATTCAGCGCGGGCAGCAAACACATCAAGAGCAACACCTTCGTTGATGACGAGTGGTGCGAACTTGAGTGGAAGATCAAGGGCAGGATAGACCATCCCGATGAGAAGCTCTCATGGAGCTTCCGCATCGGCGGAAAATTCAACCGCAACCATGATGTGAACAACGTGACCTACATCAATCTGCATCGCAGCAACACCGATCTGCGTTCTACCTACTTGGCTTGGTTGGAGAACACCAACTTCGATTTCCGCCTGCATTTCAAGCAACAGGGCGGTCAGTTGGTGCGCTCCGAATTGATCGCGGGTAAGAAAATACCTTTACTCGGTTTCAAATTCATCCCGACCTTCAGTACCGGCTTCATCTGGACCAGCCCGGACGAGTACTCGGGTTTGCTTAAAGATGCCACGGCAAACAAGTTGACGTTCGTGATCCGTCCGTCCGTAGAGTTCTAAACACCAGACCGCGCAAAGACGCGGAGCATCACTTCGACAGGGAGCAACTCATGAGTGCAAAGACCGACCTCATCTCGCAGGATGTCGTCCACACTTTGGATGGCCTGTTCCACGAACGCGTACGACGTTCGCCGGATCACGTCGCCTATCGCCACTTCGATGACCATGACTGCGAGTGGCGTGAATTGACTTGGCGCGAAATGGAACAGGAAGTCGCACGCTGGCAGGCAGCGATGCGGAATGAATCGTTACAGCCCGGCGACCGTGTCGCCGTCATGTTGAAGAACTGTCCACAGTGGGTGATGTATGACCAAGCGGCATTGGGACTGGGGCTGGTCACTGTTCCGCTCTATGTCTCCGACCGCCCCGAGAACGTGGCGCACGTGTTGCAGGATTCCGGTGCCAAGATGTTGCTCATCGACAGCGCGACCCATTGGCATCCGCTGCGCGAAGCCTGCACCTCGCTCACCGCGCTCGACCGTATCGTGACTTTGCGTACACCGCCGGAAGGCGACAGCGACTCGCGACTGCGCGGGGTGGACGAGTGGCTGCCCGATGAACATCAAGGCTTCCACCATCTGGATACCGATGCAGGCAAACTTGCCACCATCGTCTACACCTCTGGCACCACGGGAAAATCCAAAGGCGTGATGCTGAGCCACCGCAACGTGCTCAGTAACGCATCGGGTGCATTGCAGTGTTTCGACGTCTTCCCCGGCGACACCTTCCTGTCTTTCCTGCCGCTGTCGCACGCGCTGGAAAGGATGGCAGGCTATTACCTGCCCGTGATGTCCGGTGCGACGGTCGCCTACGCGCGTTCCATCCAGCAACTGCAGGATGACCTCACCGTCATCCGCCCGACCATCTTGGTGACTGTGCCGCGCATCTTCGAACGCATCCAAGCGGGTATGCGCAACAAGCTGGAGAAAGGCCCTGCCTCTGCACGCAAGCTATTCGAGTTGGCTATCGAGGTCGGTTACAGCCGCTTCGAACATGCGCAAGGTCGCGCCAGTTGGCATCCGAAACATCTGCTGTGGCCCGTCTTGAAGAAACTGGTGGCAAACAAACTGCACAGTCGCCTCGGCGGCAGGCTGCGTCTTGCGGTGTCGGGCGGCGCTGCCCTCTCTCCCGGCAACGCGCGCACCTTCATCGGCCTCGGCATCCCCATCATCCAAGGCTATGGCTTGAGCGAGACCAGTCCGGTCATCAGCGTCAGTCGTCTCGATAGCAATCTGCCCACCAGCGTAGGCAATCCCATCCCCAATATCGAAGTGCGCCTCGGCGCACTCGATGCACTGGAGGTGCGCGGGCCGAACGTCATGCTGGGTTACTGGAACAACGAGGCGGCGACGCGGGATATGTTGAGCGAGGACGGCTGGCTCAATACCGGCGATGTCGTGCGCATCGACGACAAGGGGCGTATCACCATCACCGGACGCATCAAAGAGATCATCGTGCTTTCCAACGGCGAGAAAGTACCGCCCAGCGATATGGAGACCGCCATCCTCGCCGATCCGATATTCGAGCAAGTGATGGTGGTGGGTGAAAGCAAGCCCTACCTCGGATTGCTGGCGGTGGTGAATCACGACCGTTGGCGCACTGCCATGCATGAACGCGGACTCGCGGCTGATTGGCCAGCCAGTCTGTATGCCTCGCAATCCAAAGCCTATGCACTACAACGCGTGACACAACTCATTCAATCCTTCCCCGGCTACGCGCGCATCCGCCGCATCGCCTTGTTGAACGAGGCATGGAGCGTCGAGAACGGGCTGCTGACACCCACGCTGAAAGTGAAACGCGCGAAGGTGCTGGACCACTACAAGAAGGATTACGACGGGCTGTACGACGGGTACTGAGTGTTTTGCCCGCCCTCAGCAACTCGCAGATGAGAGCTGCCTTCAGAACTCATATTCGAGTTGCATCCGGTAGGTCTGATTGGGAGCTGCATCACTGACGCCGAACAGTGCCGCCGCGTGGTATTTCACCGCAGTCTCGTCATCCAATTTGATTTTCCCGAAAATCATCAGTCCGGCACGATGATTCTGAGCGGATGATGAATCCCATCGATCCCATTGGCCGACCTCACCCATACCTTGCAAGCCAAATCCGAACAATGGTTGCCAGTGATATTTGGCCTGCCATTGATAACCCAACTCAGTGTCGATCGACGCACCATGCTCATCCACTTGTCCGAAGATATGCTCGAACAGCAGGTTACCGTTCAATTGCAACTTGCCGAATTCGGTTTGCAACAATGGGCCAAATCTCGCCTCCACCGGCCCTCCTCCTGCAAGAGGCACTTCTAGTTCGGTCAACAATCCGATGTCGACCGGATAAGCCCCATGCTCCACCAATTGGAATTTATTCTCCCATTCTGCGAAGTTCGATTGCTTACCGGCGATCTGACTGCGTTTCAAATAGACCGCAGTGAACCAATTTTCGGTCGCGCCATAGCCGACACTTACACTGGTGACGATTGCTTGACCGCCTGCGGGCAACTTGCTGGCGCCGTGAATAATCTCAAGTTCCCCCTCTCCTTTTTCAACTTTGGGTGAATAGATGTAGTCAGCCGGACCCGCCAATGCCTGACATGCCAAGACACTCAATACAACACCAAAACCGCGCATGAAATAACGTTGCATCACTTCCTCCCAGGTTTTAATTTCTCGCGAATGATAATTGTTCTCATTTGAGAATGCAATCGATTATCAACTTTAAGGAGTGCGGGTAGAATCTGGCCACAGATTAAGCAACCGCGTAGAGAATGGAATAACAGACATGCACAAACCTGAAAACCTGAAGAATGCCGGCCTCAAATCCACCCTGCCACGCCTCAAAGTATTGCAATTGTTCGAGACCAGCAAAGAGCGGCACTTAAGCGCGGAAGACGTTTACAAACTACTCGTGAGTTCGGGTGAGGTCGTAAGCCTTGCCACCGTCTATCGAGTACTCACACAATTCCAGCAGGCGGGGTTGCTGATGCAGCACCATTTCGAAAGCGGAAAATCCGTCTTTGAACTGAACAGCGGAGAACATCACGATCACATCGTGTGCCTGCAATGCGGCCATGTAGAAGAGTTCTTCGATGCAGCCATCGAGGTCAGGCAAGAGAAGGCCGCTGTCGAACATGACTTCGCCATTCGAGACCATGCCCTGTACATCTACGCCGACTGCACGAAAAAGAATTGCTCAAGAGGAAGCCGATAAGAGTCAAAACTCCGATCCAGACACACCTACTTCGGTGTTGTCATCTGAAATAAAAAGACCACCGCAGAGATGCTAGCCGTTGGCGTACGCTTCTCGAATCAGTTCAATGCCGCCTGCACCGCATCTGGTGCGCGCTTGATTACATTCAGCAACACCAACGATGCCCCCTGCGGCGAACGATCTCCGCGCTCCCAATGGCGCAAAGTCGCAACAGAGAATCCAAACCTCGCAGCGAATTGCTCTTGCGTCATTCCCATACTGCGGCGCAAAGCAGAAACATCCACCTCTTCCGGCGTGTAGGTTTTCACGGCAACCTTCGCGCCTTTCGCATGCGAAATCGCCTCATTCAATCCACGCGCGATACTGTCAAAAGCTTTTCCCATCACGCACCTCCAATCCAGGTCGCAACCAATACATCGACCAACTTCGACAATTCGTTGCGGTCAGCCTTGCTCAAATTCGCCTGCTCATTCTTGGCGAACAACGCTACTAA
>JARCRR010000124.1 GCA_029850565.1 Gallionella sp.
GGTGTGAGATGCGCACAACTGCTGAATGACAATCGTTGTGCCGTGTTCGGCAAACCTGAACGCCCCGCTTTCTGCGCAGGACTCAGGCCTTCAACAGAGATGTGCGGCGAATCGCGCGAGCAGGCGATGCAGTGGCTATCAAGCTTGGAGCTTGCCACACGACCCTCGGTATAATCGCGCCATGTCACACAGCCACCCTTTGTCACCTTCAGCCGAGGTTACTCCCGATTCACCCTGTAGCGGTCATTGCACGACCGTGTTGGGTGACGATGTATGCCGCAGTTGTCTGCGCACCTTCGAAGAGATCACGCGCTGGATAGAGATGAGTCACGCTGAACGCTGCGCAGTGAACCAACGTATCGCAACCCTACAACTCAAGAAACACTAAGCAATGGACATCATCCTGTTACTCAAAGCCGCCATCCTCGGCGTGGTCGAAGGTCTGACCGAATTCCTGCCTATCTCCTCCACAGGCCATCTCATCTTGGTGGGCGACCTTCTCGACTTCAACGATGAGCGCGGCAAGGTGTTCGAGATCGTCATCCAGTTCGCTGCCATCCTCGCGGTGTGCTGGGAATATCGCGCCAAGTTGGTATCGGTCACAACGGGGTTGGTGCAGAAACAGGAGGCCGCGCAACGTTTCACCTTCAATCTATTCATCGCCTTCTTGCCGCTGGCGATACTCGGCTTGCTGTTTGGAAAGGCAATCAAGGCACATTTGTTTTCTCCCGTCCCTGTGGCACTTGCCTTCATCATCGGCGGTCTCATCATCTTGTGGGCGGAGAAGCGCCAGCACACTGAGCACATCGGCAGTGTGGATGACATGCACTGGAAGGATGCGCTGAAGATGGGATTGGCGCAGGCACTGGCTTTGATTCCCGGCACGTCGCGTTCGGGCGCGACGATTATTGGAGGCTTGTTTTTTGGGCTCAGCAGGAAGGCCGCGACCGAATTCTCGTTCTTTCTCGCCATCCCCACGCTGACCATGGCGACATTGTACGAAGTGGTGAAGTATCGCGACCAGTTCCATGCGGATGACCTCGGTATCTTCCTGGTCGGTTCCATCGCCTCATTCATCAGCGCCTTCATCGCGGTGCGCGGATTGTTGCGCTACATCAGCCGCCACGATTTCACCATCTTCGCGTGGTATCGCATCGCGTTCGGTTTGATCGTATTGATCACTGCCTATACGGGTGTAGTGAGCTGGTCGGCTGCATAAGCCGCGCATCACCCCGCCAGTATGGCGAGGATGAACACGATGATGGCGATTTCGATGAGGGTGAGGTTGGAATGTTTCTTGGTCGAGCTGTTGATACGCAGGAGCAGCGAAAAAAGATTCCGCATAGACGCTCTCGGTAAAGCTTAGCTCTGCTCCCAAGGCAGACCGGCTTTGCGCCAGCCGTTCACCCCGTTGCGCTGATTGCCGGTGCTCTTGTCTCCCTCGAACCCTTCCAGGATGTTATAGCAATCGGCATATCCCGCTTGCGTCGCAAGGGCTGCGGCCGCGTGCGAGCGCTGACCGCTACGGCACAGGAACAGCACCAGCGATTCTTTATCGACCTGCTGCTCCAGCGCCACCATGAAATTGGGATTCGGCTTCATGCCGGGATAGCTCATCCACTCGATCTCGACCGCGCCCGGTACACGACCGACCCAGTCGATCTCGGCACGTGTGCGCACATCGACTAACTTCGCCCCCGGCGCGCTCTTCAATATCTCGAAAGCCTCTCCTGGCAATATCGCCCCTTCATAAGTAAGGTTGGCATCTTTCGCGCGTTGCTGCGCTTTGCTCAATATCTCGGTGATCTTTCCCATGATGTTCTTTCGTAAATGTTTTAGGTTTGATGCGTCCCTGCTATCCTGCGCACTCGCTTGCATACTATCCCAACAGCAATGAAAAATCACACGCACTCTCACGGGCATAACCACTCGCATGATAAGTCTGCCGCCTTTGAGCCGGCCCATCCCGTGCGTTTCGCCGCTGCCCGTAAAAGCACGTGGGTGAGTATCGTCATCAATCTTCTGCTGACGATCGTGCAGGTGTTGGCGGGCTTCTTCGGCAAGTCGCAATCGTTGATGGCGGATGGTCTGCACTCTTTGGCCGACCTGCTCTCCGACGTGCTGGTACTGTTCGCCAACCGGCATGGCAATAAACATGCTGATGCCAACCACCCTTACGGCCATGCGCGCATCGAAACTGCCGCATCGCTCATTCTTGGCGCCAGCCTCGCCGCTCTCGGTATAGGACTACTGATCGCCGCCGGGATGCGCCTGCAACATCCCGAACATGTTCAATCTGTACATCCGTTCACCTTATGGGTCGCCCTCTTCGCGTTGGCCGCAAAGGAAGGCATGTTCCGCTACATGCTGGCCGTCGCTCAACGTGTACGCTCACAGATGTTGGTAGCGAATGCATGGCATGCGCGTTCGGACGCCGCTTCGTCTTTGGTCGTGGTCGTGGGTATCGTGGGTAACCTGCTGGGTTACACCTTCCTCGACTTGGTGGCCGCCGCCGTGGTGGGTGTGATGATCGCCTACATGGGCATCCAGTTCGCGCGTGATGCCTTGCTCGAATTGGTGGACACCGGCCTTGACGAGGCAGAAGTCCGCGCCATCCGTAACACGCTCAAGGCGGTTCCCGGTGTGATCGGATTACATGATTTGCGCACCCGCAAGATGGCGGATAACGCACTGGTGGACGCACACATCATGGTCGATCCCAGAATTAGCGTATCGGAAGGCCACTACATCGCCGAGGCCGCTCGCGGAGCCGTATTGAAGGGGCATCACGTGATGGATGTGATGGTACACATCGACCCCGAGGACGACGCCCATGCCAGACCGAACGCCCACCTACCGCAACGTCATCTGTTGCTCGCCCATCTCTACAACCGCCTAGGCGAGAGCCTGCCTACCTCCACTCGTATCGTGATGCATTATCTGAACGGGAAGGTGGAAGCCGAGATATTGCTGGACACGCCTATCGACCTGACTGGTCTGCAACATAAATGTTCGGCCCTTACCGCTGACGATCCTTATTTCCGCCAGGTCACGCTTCACCAGACATTCGCACCAAAATAGTGCGTCTTGCCTGTGCCGCGCCCCAATCGAGAGCATTCATAGGCGCGCCCGTTGTGGGGCAGATATGGCACAATGCGCGTCTCGCAGGATTCAGGGGGTGGCATAGTTTCTGCTGTTCAGGACTGGTCGCACCATTAAGTTCGTTTCAAAAACAGCATCGTTTAATTTTTAATTGGGAGATTCGAGTATGTCTAAAACAGCAGCCGACGTTCTGAAGATCATCAAAGAACAAGGCATCAAGTTCGTTGATCTACGTTTCACTGACACCCGTGGTAAAGAACAGCACGTTGGCGTGCCGGTCTCCCACGTTGACATGGACAAGTTCGAAGAAGGTCATGCCTTCGACGGTTCCTCCATCGCCGGTTGGAAAGGCATCCAAGCCTCCGACATGTTGCTGATGTTGGATCCTGATTCTGCTTATGTCGATCCATTCTTCGACGAGCCGACCCTTGTGATCACTTGCGACGTGATCGAGCCATCCGATGGCAAGGGTTACGACCGCGATCCACGCTCCATCGCCAAACGTGCCGAGGCTTACCTGAAGTCCACTGGCATCGGTGACGCCGCTTACTTCGGCCCAGAGCCAGAATTCTTCATCTTCGACTCCGTGCAATGGAAGATCGATATGTCCGGCTGTTCCGTGAAGATCAATTCCGAAGAAGCTGCCTGGTCTACCGGTCATGAGTTCGATGGCGGTAACACAGGTCACCGTCCGATGGTGAAGGGCGGTTACTTCCCGGTCCCTCCGGTCGATAGCTTGAACGACATGCGCGCTCAGATGTGTCTGTTGTTGGAAGAGATCGGCATCCCCGTCGAAGTTCACCACCACGAAGTGGCGACTGCCGGTCAGTGCGAACTGGGCACCAAGTTCAATACATTGGTCAAGCGTGCTGACTGGACACAAGCTCAAAAGTACGTCATCCAAAACGTCGCTCACCAATACGGCAAGACCGCGACCTTCATGCCCAAGCCCATCGTTGGCGACAACGGTTCCGGCATGCACGTTCACCAATCCATCTGGAAGGGTGGCAAGAACATGTTCGCAGGCAACGGCTATGCTGGATTGTCCGAGACAGCGCTGTACTACATCGGCGGCATCATCAAGCACGCCAAGGCATTGAACGCGATCACCAACCCGGGTACCAACTCTTACAAACGCCTCGTTCCTCACTACGAAGCGCCGGTGAAATTGGCCTACTCCGCAAAGAACCGTTCCGCTTCGATCCGTATCCCTCACGTCGCTAGCGACAAGGCGCGCCGTATCGAGACACGTTTCCCAGATCCATCTTCCAACCCATACTTGTGCTTCGCCGCACTGATGATGGCCGGCTTGGATGGTATCCAGAACAAGATCCACCCAGGAGATCCGGCAGACAAGAACCTGTACGATCTGCCACCGGAGGAAGATGCAAAGATCCCAACCGTGTGTGCTTCGTTGGATGAAGCCTTGGCTGCGTTGGACAAAGACCGTGAGTTCTTGACTCGTGGCGGCGTGTTCTCTAACGACTTCCTCGATGCCTACATCGATCTGAAGATGGAAGAAGTGAACCGCATCCGCATGACGACTCACCCGGTCGAATTCGACATGTACTACAGCCTGTAAGCGATACCGCAGGTAATGAGAACGGAGCCCTGGTGGCTCCGTTTTCTTTTGCGGGAACCGCGTGCGGCCGGTGTTTGTCACATGTGCGGCCTTAACCTATACTCCCGCCATCATTTTGCAGGGTACGACCATGAATCTATTTCGTCTGACGATGTTGTGTAGCGCGTTTGTTTTCGCCAGCACGGCGCAAGCAGAGATATACAAGCGTGTGGATAAAGACGGTCACGTGACTTATTCGAGTGCACCGATCAAAGGCGCAAAAAAACTCCAACTCGAACCGTTGCCTACCATGACTGCACAGCCTATACCGCCCAAGGCTCGCAACAATAACGAATCATCATCGGAATTCCGCGTGAACTCCGAAACGCAAACCCGCCGCGACGATACACGTCGCAAGATATTGGAAGATGAACTCGCCACCGAAGAAAAGCTGCTAGATGATGCACGCGCAAAACTGAAAGAGGCGGAAGACAACCCCGAAGTATTCAAAACCTCTACCGGTCAGACTCTTCGTAACGTCGCAAAATATGATGAAAAGGTCAATGCTGCACAGGACGACGTGAAAGGCCACGAGAAGAACATCCAAGCGTTAAAGACCGAGCTCTCCAACCTGAAGTGACCTCTTTCGTTGGCATGTTTTCTGCTCATTAGACTCACATGCCAAGTTCAACACTCCCTTCGCTAGAACATCTTTCCACCGCAGTCGTCCTGCTGGACGATCAATCGCGCATCGCCTATCTCAATCCGGCGGCGGAACACCTGTTCGCAGTGAGCCATAGCAACCTGCTTGGTCATCCTTTGCAGCACGCTTTCAACCATGCTGACCAATTGTGGGCTGCCATGCAATCAGCATTGTCCAGCAATGCCAGCCATATCGAACATGACATGATGTTGGGTACGCACACATTGCCTAACAAGCTGCATCTGAGTTGCACGGTGACGCCGATACATCTGGATCAGTTCGCTTTGCTACTGGAGTTCCACACCATCGACCGCCCGTTGAAGATGGCGCGCGAAGAGCAGATGCTGGACCAGACACAGGCCAACCGTATGCTGCTGCGCAATCTGGCACACGAGATCAAGAATCCGCTGGGCGGCATACGCGGTGCTGCACAGTTGCTGGAACAGGAGTTGGAGAAGCCGGCACTGCGCGAATACACCCAAGTCGTCATCCAAGAAGCGGATCGTCTGCGCTCGCTCATGGAGAAACTGCTCACGCCGCAACATGTGCCCCATTTTAGTGCGCTCAATATCCATGAGGTGTTGGAGCGTGTACGCAGCGTCGTTCTTGCCGAATTACCCGAAGGCTTGCTCATCCAGCGCGACTACGATTTGAGTCTGCCGGATCTGCACGGCGACAAGGAGCAGTTGATACAAGTTGTGCTCAACATCGTGCGCAATGCGGCACAGGCGATGAAAGGCCACGGCACCATCACCTTCCGCACCCGCATCTCGCGCCAGGTCACCTTGATGAAGAAGCGCCATCGCCTTGCCATCGCGGTACAGATCACCGACAACGGCCCCGGTATTCCCGGGCATCTGCGCGACAAGATCTTCTATCCGCTGGTCTCTGGTCGTGCCGACGGACACGGGTTAGGGCTCACGCTGGCGCAAGATTTTGTCAGCCAACATCAAGGTAGTATCGAATTCGAAAGCGAACCGGGGCGCACTTGTTTCACAGTGATGCTTCCGCTCACGAACATGGAAAAATAATGACGGCCACCTCTAAAAATCCAAATTTCGTCGCAATACTGCGTTGCTCACAAAAAATCACTCCTTACATATCGGGCATATGCCGCGTCGCAATTTTTTGCTCGCGCCTTGTCTTGCTTAGAACTTTAAATTTTTCGAGGTAGCCTCATGGGAAAACCTGTCTGGATCATCGACGACGACCGCTCCATCCGCTGGGTGCTGGAAAAAGCACTGGCGCGCGAACAGATCGAATACAAGAGCTTCGCCTCGGCGGATGAAGCGCTGACCGAACTGCCCTCCGAACTTCCGCAGATGGTCATCAGCGACATCCGTATGCCCGGCAGTTCTGGGCTGGATCTGTTGCAGATATTGCGTCGCGATTACCCGACCCTGCCCGTCATCATCATGACCGCGTATTCCGACTTGGAAAGCGCGGTATCGTCTTTCCAGGGCGGTGCGTTCGAATACCTGCCCAAGCCATTCGATGTGAACCATGCGGTCGAATTGATACGCCGTGCATTGGCACAGAGCCAACGCAAGACCTCCGGTAATCACGACATCGCCGACTCACCCGACATCCTCGGTCACGCACCGGCCATGCAGGAAGTGTTCCGCGCCATTGGTCGCCTCGCGCAGTCCAACGCCACCGTGCTCATCAACGGCGAATCGGGAACGGGTAAGGAATTGGTCGCACAAGCCCTGCATCGCCATAGCGCGCGCGCCGACAAACCTTTCGTCGCCATCAACACCGCCGCCATTCCGAAAGACCTGTTGGAGTCGGAATTGTTCGGCCACGAGAAAGGCGCGTTCACGGGCGCAGCCGCGACACGTCACGGACGCTTCGAGCAAGCCGAAGGCGGCACGCTGTTCCTCGACGAGATCGGCGACATGCCTGCGGAATTGCAGACGCGTCTGCTGCGCGTGTTGTCGGACGGCAACTACTACCGCGTGGGCGGTCATCAACCTATCAAGGCGAACGTGCGCATCATCGCTGCCACACACCAGAATCTGGATGAGCGCGTGAAGCAGGGATTGTTCCGCGAGGACTTGTTCCACCGCCTCAATGTCATTCGTCTGCGCCTGCCGCCGTTGCGCGAACGCCGCGAAGACATCCCTGTGTTGGCGAAACATTTCCTGCAGAAGAGCGCAAAAGAATTGGGCGTCGAACAAAAAGTATTGAGCGAGACCGCGCTGAATTACCTCTCGGCGCAAGACATCCCCGGCAACGTGCGCCAACTGGAGAACCTGTGCCACTGGCTCACCGTGATGACGCCGACGCAACAAGTGGAGATCGCCGACCTGCCCGCTGAATGGCGCGATGGCGCACAAGCTGCGCCTGCCGCGAGCGACTGGCGCTCTGCCCTTGCCCAACAAGCGGCGATGGCGCTGCAACGCAACGAATCGAACATCCTCGACACTCTCACCAAAGAGTTCGAGCGCACACTCATCACGCAAGCTTTGCAGCACACGGGCGGACGACGTATCGAAGCCGCCACACTACTCGGCATGGGGCGCAACACATTGACGCGGAAGATCCAGGAATTGGGTTTGGACGGCGGGGGCGAGTAGGGCTAGCGTTTCTTACCTGCCTTCTTCCACACACCCGTGATGGGCTGCTGATCCTTGCTCTCACCCAAGATGGACAGACCATACATCTCCGAAAGCGTGCGTAGCAGCGTGTAGTGGTTGATGCGCTGCGCTGGCTTACCCGGCTTCACCATCTCACCCACAAAGATCGTCGCGATACGATTCCCTTCGCGGCCATCATCTTCGTCGAAGGTGACTATGAGCAGACTGTTGTGTGTCATCGCCCACTGCGCATAAGCCTCGATGTTTTGTTTCAGCCACGCATCCCCTTCCTCAATGCTGCCATCATGCATGTCGTTGCGCTGATCGGGCACCACCAGAGATACGGTCGGTAGTTGCGAAAAATCTTGCGGGAACGCCGTGAAGGGTTGGTTGAATGCGGCCAGCTCTTTCCAATTCGCTGCAGGATTATGTTTGCGCATGTACGCACCGTAGCGACACCCTTCGTAGCCCGCCTCGGGCAGTGACTCCGAATAGCTGACGAAGCCCAACCCTTTCTCGATAAGCGCCCCACCCAGATTCTCGCCCTTCAATTCGAGCGGGCAGGCGTTGCTGCTGATGCCGCGCGTCGTGCCGGAGAACAGCGCGAGATAGTTAGGCTGACTGGGATGGGTGACGCCATACGAGTTGGTGAACAGCACACCGCGTTGCGCGAGGGCATTGATGTAAGGCGCATCAGCATTACCGATGATCTTGGAATAGCCCCGATTCTCTTCCACCACGATGACGATGTGATCGGGGCGCGGCAAAGTGATTTCTGCCGCAATAGCCGATTGAGCGACACAAAAAAACGCAAACGCGAACAGCGACTTCACGAACTCACTCATCTTTATCGGCAGTTGGTGCAGGTGCGTCCGCTTCATCAAGCGGTTTCTTCTTCGGGCGATTCTTGCTCGGGTCAGCGAAGTTGAAACGCCCGGCCAGCACGCAACCCTTCATGCCAATGTCGCATGGCTTGTTCAGCACCTTCTGGCACTTCTCATCCACCTCATGCGGACAACCCCAACCGCCCATGTGTAATCCTTAGGCCTTCTTCACGAACTCCGTCTTCAGTTGCATCGCACCGATGCCATCGATCTTGCAGTCGATGTCGTGATCGCCATCCACCAATCGGATATTTTTCACCTTGGTGCCCACCTTCACAACGGAAGACGAGCCTTTGATCTTCAAGTCCTTGATGACGGTAATCGTGTCTCCGTCATTCAACACCGTACCGAAAGCATCCTTGAACACCTTCACTTCTTCTACTGCCTCAGCAGCGACTTTAGGCCATTCATGTGCGCACTCGGGGCAGACATAGTTGTCACCATCTTCGTAGGTGAATTCGGAACTGCATTTAGGGCACTTCGGTAAATCGATCATTCAAAACTCCAAATAAATTTCAATAATGGCTTGCTGCTTTTGCGGAACGGGGGCGATAGGCGATGCCCATTTAATGCACTATTTCCCTCTACTCTCGTCTGTATAAGAACTCAGCAATCGTTCGAGGGCCAAAGTATCTGTATCGGAAAGTCTCCGAATGATGCTTTTTAATTCGTAAGATGTACTGAGCATGCTCTTCCTGAAGCCGATTGTTCTTACCAAAACATTCTGGCCATAGAACGAAATTGTGTAGGAGTATGGATGAGCATATGGACTCTCAGGTACCAAATTTAAATAGCTCAGCCAAAGACTTCGATTCGCATTAAATATACCAACAAATTCTGAAACGGCCTGAGGGTCGCTAACCACCTTTGTCTTGATGGTGCTACTACCATAAGTATTGAATTTCGGCTTCTCCGAGGCTGCCGGACGGGCTGGATTGGTCCAGAACTTGACGGGCTCATCAAGAATCGATGTGTATGAAGGCTGGCTTGGATTTTGAGCCTCGTAATATTCAAGAAATTTTCTATCGATTTTGATGGAGTGGTACTCACTCACTTCAATGCGATCAATATTTTGAAGCTCCGGTAAGGTATAGCGAATCAGATCATTGGCAACGGCAGCAGAGGTTATCGCCGATCCATATACAACTGACTTACACCCTGAAAGCAAAGAACAAACAACTGGCAGTATAAGAACCCAGAAGTAAAGACGTGGTGGGCGCCTGTATAAAATTTTAGAGCTTATATCCACGATGCACCGCCACCACCCCGCCCGTCATATTAAAGTACTCGACGCGCTCCAGTCCCGCATCGAGCATCATCTGTTTCAGCTCTTCCTGTCCCGGATGCATGCGGATGGATTCGGCGAGGTAGCGGTAGCTGTCGGCATCATTCGCAATCAGCTCGCCCATCTTGGGGAGTAGCTTGAAAGAGTAGAGGTCGTAGACTTTCTCTAGCGGTTTGGCGACCTTGGAGAATTCCAGCACGATGACCCGGCCACCGGGCTTGAGCACGCGTTTCATCTCGCGCAGGGCGGCATCTTTATGGGTGACGTTGCGCAGGCCGAAGGCGATGCTGACGCAGTCGAAATAGTTGTCGGGGAAAGGCAGATGCTCGGCGTCGCATTGCGCGGTGGGTGTTGGCGTGCCGTTATCGATCATGCGGTCACGACCGACGCGCAGCATGGCGTTATTGATGTCAGTGAGGATGACCTGACCACGACTACCGACCTTCTTCAGAAACAGCTTCGACAAGTCACCCGAACCACCCGCCACATCCAATACACGCTGGCCTTCGTGTACGTTGGCCAAACCCACAGCGAACGGTTTCCACACGCGGTGCAAGCCGACCGACATGAGGTCGTTCATGATGTCGTATTTGCTGGCGACGGAGGTGAACACGCCCGCGACCTTCTTGGCTTTTTCGCTCTCGTCTACGGTCTCAAATCCGAAGTGGGTCTTGCTCATGGTGATACTCCTTTGGTTCTGTCATTCCGGCGCAGGCCGGAATCCAGTTTCTAAAATTACTGGACACCGGCCTTCGCCGGTGTGACGGCATTTATTTATCGCGGCTCTTGCCAGCAGCTTCCAACTTGCCCAGATAGTCATGCCACATGGCATCTTGGTATTGCCCCAGCTCGTGCAGGTAATCCCACGAGAACAGCCCGGTATCGTGCCCATCATCAAAACTGATCTTGAGTGCGTATTGCCCGACGGGTTCGATACCGGTGATGCCTACATCTCGCTTGCCGACTTGCAGGGTCTCCTGCCCCTTGCCGTGGCCGCGCACTTCGGCGGAGGGTGAGTACACGCGCAGGAACTCGGCAGGCAATTTGTAACGCGCACCGTCGTCGAAAGCAATCTCAAGCACCTTGGACTTCTGGTGCAGGATGATGTCGGTGGGTGTCATAGCGAGCGTATCTTTTTCAGCAGCGCGGTGGTGGAGCGCTCGTGCAGGAAAGGGATGCTGTGCACCGAGCCGCCCCAGCCTTGCACTTCCTTGCTGCCCACGATGTTCTCCGGCTTCCAGTCGCCGCCCTTCACCAGCTTGTCTGGATGACAAGCGAGGACGAGATTGAGCGGTGTGTCTTCGTCGAACTGCACCACCAGACTCACCGATTCCAGCGAAGCCAACACCGCCATGCGGTCGTCTTGCTGATTGATGGGGCGGTCGTCGCCTTTGCCTTGGCGCTTCACCGAGGCATCGCTGTTCACGCCGACGATGAGCGATGCGCCGAGTGCGCGCGCCTGTGCGAGGTAAGTGACATGGCCGCGATGCAGCACATCGAAGCAACCGTTGGTGAACACCAGCGGACGCGGCAAGGCGGCGACCTTGGCTGCGAGGTCAGCGGCTGTGGCGATCTTGTCTTCAAATGTAGGAGTTGGATACACATAAACCTCTAGTAATTCGTCACACCGGCGAAGGCCGATGTCCAGTTGATTTAAACACTGGATTCCGGCCTGCGCCGGAATGACGATATCTGAATATTCTTTGCTTACACTTAATCCATGTACTCAAAAACACGCACCACTTTCTGGACTCCATTGGTGGTGCTAGCGATCTCGGAAGCCGCATCCGCTTCCGCATGGTTCACGATTCCCATCAGGTACACCACGCCGCCTTCGGTGAACACTTTGATGTGGTCGCGGTTGAATGCCTTGCTGCTGAGGAAACGGTTGCGCACATCGCCGCTCACGCCGGAATCACTGCTACGCGCACCGCTGCTGGACACGCCTGCCACTTGCAATTCATTGGCGATGCCCTTCACCGGCGGGATGCCGCCGACGATACGTTCGATGTCCATCTTGGCTGCCTCGTTCGCCACCTGCCCGGTGATGAGCGCGTAACGGTTGAAACAGGTCACGCTCACTTGCGCATTGAACTTGTATTTCTCCGCGATGCGCTGCTGCGCTTTGTTCTCGATGTTCTGGTCATCCAGCACGGTACCCTGTGTGCGGCGCTCGTTCGCCCCGGCCAACGCACTGCCACCTTGAGCGCATCCCGCCAACGCACCCAGCAAGACCAACATTGCCACTATCCAGACATTACGCATCTTCGCCTCCGAGTAAGACATGATCGATCACATCGCACAGGCAGTGCAGTGTGAGCAAATGGACTTCCTGCACGCGCGCGGTACGTTGCGCCGGTACACACAAATGGAAATCGGTCGGTTTCAGCATCGCCGCCATTTTGCCGCCTTCTCGGCCGGTGAGCGCGACCACCACCATGTTGCGCTCATGCGCCGCCGTGATGGCATCCATCACATTGGGCGAGTTGCCGCTGGTGGAGATGGCGAGCAGCACATCGCCTTCCATGCCCAGTGCGCGCACCTGCTTGGAGAAGATCTGTTTGTAGTCGTAGTCGTTGGCGATGGAGGTCAGCACGGAACTGTCCGTCGCCAGCGAGATGGCGGGCAGACCCGGACGTTCCACTTCGAAACGATTGATGAGCTCGGCCGCAAAGTGCTGGGCATCGCCCGCCGAACCGCCGTTGCCGCAGGCCAGTATCTTGCCGTCATGCAGCAGGCATTTGACCATGGCCTGTGCCGCCTCGACGATGGGTTTGGCCATCACTTTCTTGCTTTGCAGTTTGATCTCGGCGCTATCGTCGAAGTGTTGGCTGACGCGTTTGATGAGTGTCATATCTCTGGAGAAGAGTTGTGGAATGGGGCGGATTTTACCTTAAAGCTCGAATGCGTTCTTGACCCACTCGATACCCGATTCACCTTCGGGTGTGGTCAGCAAGATAGCGTCGAAGCGGCACGGCGGGATAAGGGGCAGATTGCTCAGATAGTGTTGCGCGGTATGCACGAGTTTGGCTTGCTTGCGCGCATCGATGCTGGCTGCCGCTCCGCCGAAATCACTGCGGCTGCGCATACGCACCTCGGCGAACACCAAGGTGTCGCCATCCTTCAGGATGAGATCGATCTCGCCGTAACGGCAACGGTAATTGGCTTGGATGAGTCGCAGACCTTGCTGCTGCAGGAAGCGCGCCGCAGTCTGTTCGGCCTGCGCGCCCGACTTCATTGCTGCGGCTTGCTTTCCACCAACTGGGGGCGTCCGTCGAGCGGAATACCTTGGCCTTGGCGCAATACCGCAGGCATCGCTTCACGTTCCAGCAAGTGCCCGTTCAAGCCGATCTTGCCGGTCACGCCATCCATGGGCAGCGAGTTGATGGTGTCGTGCTGGTAGAAGATTTGCAGCAAACGGTAGGCGTCGATACCGAGTGCATACAGACGTTCCATGTCTTGCGGCAAGGGCGGTACGACGCGCTGATACACCATCACGGCCGGATGATCCGGCTGCAATACCCAAGGCATATCCACGAATCTCACTTCCGCCAGGTCGAAGTTCACCAGATTGTTGGCATTGCCGGAGAACACTTGCGAGCTCGCATAGACCGGCAACAGGTTGCTGATATAAGGACGCAGCAGACGCGCCTTATCCACCTCGGCAGCGAGGAACACCATGTTGCCCGGATCGGTCGGTATGAGTCGCAAAGGTGCTGTGTCGCCGGAGTAGACGATCTCGGACAGGATAATGCCGCCCGAGCGTTGCCAATTGCCCGAGAACGCTTGCGCCAGACGCTTCGACAACGCCGTGTCGGTGCGCACGATGGTCGCGCTCAACAGTCCGGCCTTGGTCGCCAACTCCGCGACTTGGTGAGCCTCTTGATCCGCAGGCAGGCCGAAGAAATAAAGCTGATCGGCACGGGGTGCATCGATCACGTTCAGCGCCAAAGTCGGCACCGCCACCTTGGAGCTGGTTGCCAGTGCGACCACGCCATTACGGGTGAGCGGGCCGGCAACAGAAAGCGCTCCCGCTTTGATCGCTCGTTGGTACAGCGCGAGCACTTCCGTCTTTTCGTCGTTGCAAGGGTAGATGCGCACCGGCAGGCCGTTCGCTTGTTGGGCGGCAGCAGCCATGAAGCCTTGCTGGACGGCTTCCGCCGCTTTGCCGAATGCAGCCGATTTCAACGGCAGGATCAATGCGATGTGATGCTCTGTCGGCTCGTTTGGAACAGCTTCGCCAGAGGAAACGACCTCGACTGCCGGCTCGGTGACCACACCGGTGGTGGCGACCGGCTGTGCCGAAGCGGGTGTCGTGGTTGGCGCTTTAGCTGTGTGTGCAGGCGCTGGAACGGCAGAGGTCGTCGCAGGCGGAGTGGCGCAGCCAAAAAGGCTCACGTATAGTGCGGCGATCAACAAACCGCGTAACCATTTCGATTCAGAGGCGACAACTTGCATATCAAAGCCGATCAAAAATTGGAGTGCGCATTATATGTAGTCGCCACCCCGATTGGGAACTTAAGCGATATTACTTTGCGCGCAATCGAAGTATTGAGCGCAGCCGACACCATCGCAGCAGAAGACACGCGCAATACCAAGTATCTATTGCAGCATCACGGAATCAACGATGCGCGCCTGTTGGCTTTGCATCAGCACAACGAGCGCGGCGCGGCGGAGAAGATCGTCGCGCTATTGGGCCAAGGCCTCAGCGTCGCACTGGTGACCGACGCGGGAACGCCCACGGTGAGCGATCCCGGTGCGTTGCTGGTCGATGCGGTACGCAATGCCGGATACCGTGTCATCCCCATTCCGGGCGCAAGCGCCGTCGTCACCGCGTTGTCCGCCTCCGGTCTGAGTGCGCCACATTTCCTGTTCTATGGCTTCCTGCCCAACAAATCCAGCGCACGCTGTAGCGCCTTGCAGACATTGGTCGAGCATCCCTACACCCTGGTGTTCTACGAAGCACCGCACCGTATCCTGGATTGTGCGAAGGACCTGCTCACCGTGTTCGGCGGCGAGCGCGAGGTCGTGTTCGCGCGCGAGATCACCAAGTTGTTCGAGAGCCTCCACCGCTGCAAATTGAGCGCGGCCTTGGATTGGCTGAACAGCGACCCCAACAACCTGCGCGGCGAGTTCGTACTGTTGGTCTCCGGCGCACAGCCGCGCGAAGGCTTGGATGCGGAGACCGAGAAGACCTTGTCTCTGTTGCTGGAGGAGTTGCCGCTCAAACAGGCGGTGCAACTGGCGGTGAAGATCACGGGCGGCAACAAGAACGAGTTATATGAGCGCGCGCTTGCCCTCAAGCAACAATGAGGAAACGGTTGTTATCTGTTTGCCCTTTGCTAAACTTCGGCCACAACGATCAATGACCAAAGGTTGCATGACACCATGCTGAACAAGCTCATCACACTTTCATTGCTGGCGCTTTTGAGCGCCTGCGGTGGCGGCAACAAACCTGCCGCCGGTGCGGCACCCGCCGCCCCGCCTCCACCCGAGGTCGAAGTGATAACCGTAGCCCCCGGCGATGCGACCTTCACGCAAGACCTGCCGGGACGTGTGCAGGCTTATCGCACGGCGCAAGTGCGTGCCCGTGTGGATGGCGTGGTGGAAGCGCGATTATTCAAAGAAGGTGGCGAGGTAAAAGCAGGAACGCAATTGTTCCGCATCGACGCACGCAGCTACCAGGCGACCGCCGAGGCCGCCAAAGCAGATGCAATGCTGGCGAAGGAGACCGTCGAGCGCTACAAGCGCCTGCGCGAGATCAACGGCATCAGCCAGCAAGACCTCGATCTGGCGCAGAACAAAGCCAAGCAAGCCGAGGCTGCGCGCATCAAAGCGGAAGAAGATTTGGAGCACGCCAATGTGCCCGCCCCGCTTTCCGGCCACATCGGGCGCGCCCAAGTCACCGAGGGCGCATTGGTCAGCAAGAGTAGCGCGACCCTGCTCGCCACCATCGAGCAGCTCGATCCGGTCTACATCAATTTCACCCAATCCAGTGCCGAGCTGTCGCGTTTGCGCCGCGCGGTTGCGACAGGCGTCATGAAGCGTGCCGACTCGGCCAAGGTCGAGTTGCTGCTCGAAGACGGCAGCATCTATACACAGACCGGCAACATCCACTTCAGCGATATGGCGGTCGACCCCTCCACCGGGTCGGTGGCTTTGCGCGCCGAGTTCCCCAATGCCAAGCGTGATCTGTTGCCCGGTATGTTCGTGCGCATCCGCTTCCCCGAAGCCATCGCCGAGAACGTCATCCGTGTTCCGCAACGCGCAGTGCAGGCGAACACACAAGGACAATTCGTGATGGTGGTCGGCGCGGACGGCAAAGCCAATCCGCAACCGGTCAAGACGGGTGGCATGGCCTCCACCGACTTTGTCATCCTCAGCGGACTCAAAGGCGGTGAGCAAGTCATCGTCAACGGCTTGCAGAAGGCACGCCCGGGCACCGTGGTGAAAGCCGTCCCCGTGGTCGAGACGATGAAGTTGGACAAGCAGCTCACCGCTCCCGCACCTTCCAAGTAAACCCATGTTCGCCAAATTCTTCATCGACCGCCCCATCTTCGCCTGGGTCATCGCCATCATCATCCTGATGGCGGGGGTGCTCGCTTTGCGCGGCTTGCCCGTGACACAGTACCCGCCCGTCGCGCCACCTGCACTTTCTGTTTCCATCAACTATCCCGGCGCTTCGGCACAGGTCATCGAAGAGACCGCCATCGCGCTCATCGAGCAGGAACTGAACGGCGTCGAGAACCTGCTCTACATGGAATCGGCTTCCGAGTTGGGTAGCGGCAGCATCACGCTGACCTACGAGACGGGTACCGACCTCAACCTCGCCTCCGTCGAAGCGCAGAACCGCGTGAAGCGCGTCGAGGCGCGTCTGCCGGAAGAGGTGCGCCGACTCGGCATCACCACCAACAAATCGGCGCGCAACTATGTGATGTTCGTCGCGCTCATCTCGCCGGACAAGACATACGACAGCGTGGGTCTGGGCAGCTTCGTGAGCGCCAGCGTGATCGACAGCATCAAGCGTGTGCCGGGCGTGGGCGAAGCGCTGATGTTCGGCACCGAATACTCGATGCGCCTGTGGCTCAAGCCGGATCGTTTGCAGGCGTATGGCCTGTCCCCTGCCGATGTCTCCAAAGCGGTGCGTGCACAGAACACGCAACTGGCGATGGGCGAGCTGGGGCAACTGCCTGCCGCACCGGGGCAACAGCTCAACGCCGTGATCGTCACGCGCAGTCGCTTGGCCTCGGTGGAGGAGTTCGGCAACGTCATCATCCGCACCAATCCCGATGGCTCCAGCTTGCGCGTGAAGGATGTCGCCCGTGTCGAACTGGGCGCGCAGGATTACGCGCGCCAATCGCGTCTGGATGGTCAGCCCTCCGCCAACATCGCCATCCGTTTGGCTCCCGGTGCGAACGCGCTGGAAACGGTTGGCGCGGTGAAGGCGCGCATGGGCGAACTGGAGAAGAGCTTCCCCAAGGGAGTGAGTTGGCTGGTGCCGTATGACACCTCGAAGTTCATCGACATCTCCATCAAAGAAGTGCTGAAGAGTCTGGCCGAGGCGCTGTTGCTCGTGGTGCTGGTGATGTACCTGTTCCTCGGCAACATCCGCGCCACCATCATTCCCACCATCGTCATTCCCGTCGCACTCGTGGGTGCCTTGGTCGGCCTGTATCTGCTGGGCTATTCCATCAACGTGCTGACGCTGTTCGCGATGGTGCTCGCCATCGGTATCGTGGTGGACGATGCCATCGTGGTGGTAGAGAACGTGGAGCGCATCATGGCGACGGAAGGATTGTCGCCGCGCGACGCCACGCGCAAGGCGATGGATCAGATCATCGGCGCCATCATCGCCATCACCTTGGTGCTGTCGGCGGTGTTCATCCCGATGTCGCTGTTCGGCGGCTCCACGGGCGCGATCTATCGCCAGTTCGCCGTGACGCTGTTGCTGACCATGGGCTTCTCGGCCTTGATGGCGGTGACGCTCACCCCCGCGCTGTGTGCTTCCATCTTGAAGAAGGAGGATGCAAAACCGCACGGCCCCTTTGGCTTGTTCTTTGAGAAGGTGACCCAGCGCTACACACGAAGCATCAACTCAGTGGTGCGCAAGACCGCGCGTTATCTGGTGATCTATGTGGTCATCATCATCGCCATGGGTTGGCTGTTCACCAAGTTGCCGGGCAGCTTCCTGCCGGAAGAAGACCAAGGCTATTTCGTCAACGTCATCCAACTGCCTGCGGGTGCCACACAGGAACGCACGATGGAAGTGTTGGAGCAAGTCGAACAGCACTACCTCAAGCTGCCTGAAGTGGAACACGTAGTAGCGGTAGCGGGCTTCTCCTTCTTCGGTCGCGGGCAGAACGCCGCTATCGCTTTCGTGCGTCTGAAAGGTTGGGATGTGCGCCCCGAAAAGGAAAGCAGCGCTCCCTCGCTAGTGCGCAAAGCGAACAAGGAGTTGTCGCGCATCAAACAGGCGATGATCTTCGCCATCAACCCGCCCTCCATCCCCGAGCTATCTGCCACGGGCGGTTTCGATTTCCGCTTGCAAGACCGTAGCGGACAAGGGCGCGAGAAGTTGTTGGAAGCACGCAACATGATGTTGGGCATGACCGCACAGAACCCCGCGTTGGCAGGTGTGCGCCCAGAAGGACAAGAAGCCGGCCCACAACTATTGCTGGACATCGACCGCCTCAAAGCGGAAGCACTCGGCGTCTCCTCCGCCGATCTGAACGAGACCTTGCAATCGCTGTTGGGCGTGGCCTACATCAACGACTTCGTGCGGCAGGGACGTATCTTGCGCGTGCAGATGCAAGCCGAGGCTGATTCGCGCCGCACACCGGAAGACATCCTCAAGGTCACCGTGCGCAACAACAAGGGCGGCATGGTACCGCTGTCCGAGTTGGCGACCCCGCGCTGGACCGTCGGCTCGCCCAAATTGGATCGCTACAACGGCATCCCTTCGATGAAGATCTCGGGTGCGGCCGCACCGGGTCGCAGCACCGGCGAAGCGATGGCCGCGATGGCAGACATCGCGCAGAAGCTGCCGCCCGGTTTCGGCTATGAATGGTCGGCCACTTCACGCGAGGAGATGATGTCTGGCGCGCAAGCACCGTTGCTGTTCGCCATCTCGTTGTTCGTGGTGTTCCTGTGTCTGGCGGCGTTGTACGAGAGCTGGTCTATCCCATTCGCCGTCATGCTGGTGGTACCGCTCGGCATCTTCGGCGCGATCCTGGCGGTGAATCTACGTGGCTTGCCCAACGACATCTACTTCAAGGTCGGCCTCATCGCCATCATCGGTCTGTCGGCGAAGAACGCCATCCTGATCATCGAGTTCGCGCGCAAGTTGCAAGACGAGGGGATGAAACTCATCGACGCCACCGTCGAAGCGTGCCGCCTGCGTTTCCGTCCTATCCTGATGACCTCCATCGCCTTCATCGCGGGCGTGTCGCCGCTGGCGTTCTCCACCGGTGCTGGCGCGCAAAGCCGCCACGCCATCGGCACCGGTGTGATGGGCGGCATGTTGGCCGCCACCGTGCTGGCGGTGTTCCTCGTGCCGGTGTTCTTCGTGGTGGTGCGCAAGTTCTTCCCCGGGCATGCGCGCAATGAGAGTGAATACGAAGACGACTAGGCCGGTCTGAAGCAGGCTCAATAGCGTTACAATTCCGGCTCATCCATTGAGCCGGAATCATTTCATGCAACAACTCACCCTTACCCGCCCCGACGACTGGCACTTGCACCTGCGCGATGATGCGCTGATGGCCTCGGTGCTGCCCGACACCGCACGCCAGTTCGCGCGCGCCATCGTTATGCCCAATCTGCGCCCGCCCGTTACCACCACCGCGCAGGCCGTGGCCTACCGCGAGCGCATCCTCGCTGCACTACCTGCTGGCATGAAGTTCGAGCCGCTGATGACGCTGTACCTCACCGACAACACCAGCGCGGAAGAGATCAAGAAAGCCAAAGCCAGCGGTGTGGTGCATGCGGTGAAGCTGTACCCCGCAGGGGCGACCACCAACTCCGACGCGGGGGTCACCGATCTGCGCAAGACCTACGCCGCACTGGAAGAGATGCAACGCTGCGGCATGCCGTTCCTGGTGCATGGTGAAGTGACCGCCAGCGACATCGACATCTTCGACCGCGAAGCCGTGTTCATCGAACGCGTGATGCAACCGCTGTTGAAAGACCTGCCGAACCTGCGCGTGGTGTTCGAACACATCACCACCAAAGATGCCGCACAGTTCGTAACCGAAGCGCCGGACACCATCGCCGCCACGCTCACCCCGCAACACCTGCTCTACAACCGCAACGCCATGCTGGTCGGCGGCATCCGCCCACACTTCTACTGCCTGCCGATTCTCAAACGCGAAACACACCGCGAAGCTTTGGTGAAAGCCGCCACCAGCGGCAGCAAAAAATTCTTCCTCGGCACCGACAGCGCCCCGCACGCGCAACACACCAAAGAGAACGCCTGCGGCTGCGCCGGATGCTACAGTGCGCACAACGCCATCGAACTGTATGCCGAAGCTTTCGAGGCTGCGGGTGCGTTGGATAAACTCGAAGCATTCGCGAGTTTCTACGGCGCGGATTACTACGGCCTACCGCGCAACAAAGAGACCATCACCTTGCGTAAGGAAGAGTGGCAAGTGCCTGCGTCGGTGGGGTTTGGCGAGCATCAGCTTGTGCCACTAAGGGCGGGGGAGAAGATGAAGTGGAAGTTGGTGGAATGACGATGTATATTCGAAAACTGAAAGATGTAGCAAGCAACTTTTGAAGTTCAATTTAATCTTTAAGGAGAAAACGTAATGAGTTTTATGTTCCCTGTTGTATTGGTTGTAATCGGATTCTTTTTTTATCGTGCGTTTAAAAAACATTCATCAACACCAACCTTTGATGATTACCGCAATAACTATCCTGAATTGGTCAAGGATGGAAAAATCACATGCCACAAATGTTCGGGCAAAGATATTTTCGTTAAAACAATCGGTAAAACACCAACCTCATTACTGAATCATCATCTTTGTAAAACTTGTGGAACTACGTTGTTTCGCTCTTCAACCTAAGCTTGGCAAACGGGTTGAATAACGCGGCAATCTCACTTATTGAGCGTCGATTCGCTTAATTCAATTCACAACCTACACGTAATATAAATGAAAATTTTAGACGATTTTGCCAAGTTAATTAGTTCGAGGAACGAAAAAACCTTTGAAGGGTTGCCAAGTTGGATTCTGGGGGTTCTTGGTGCATTAGCGTTCCTATGCTTTTCCTATTTTGGACTTATGTACAGCGATGTTGTCCCAGATTTCATCAAAGAAATAAACACGATCGGTATTAATCTGACTGCGCTTAAAATCGCTTTTGTTCTTGCAATATATTCATTTCCAACTTGGTGGTTCGGGTGCGTTGCTGCTAGGTGCCACACGGTGTTGTATGAGCGCTGGTTCAAATGATTAAAGGAGCCTTGCTCGAATTAATTTCGTAGCCAAAGGGGTCGAGCTCGAATTAATTTTCCCGCCTCTAAAATAATCACATGCCACTATCCAACTATCTCAGCACTTCCCCCACCCTAGGCGACCGCGTCTATCTGCACCCCTCCTGCCAGGTCATCGGTGAGGTGAAGATCGGCGACGACAGTTCTGTGTGGTGCAACACGGTGTTGCGCGGTGATGTGAACCGCATCGAGATCGGGCGCGGCTCTAACGTGCAAGACTTGACCATGGGCCATGTGTCGCACAAGACGGCGGAGAAGCCCGATGGTTCGCCGCTGATCATCGGCGACTATGTGACGGTGGGGCATTCGGTCATTTTGCACGGCTGCCGTATCGGCAACGACTGTCTCATCGGTATGGGCTCCATCATCATGGACGATGTGGTGATCCCAGACCGCGTGATGATAGGTGCGGGCAGCCTGATCTCGCCGGGCAAGACGCTGGAGAGCGGCATGCTCTACATGGGCCGCCCGGCCAAGGCGGTGCGTGCGCTGACGGATGAGGAGATGGGCTATCTGCGTTACTCCGCCGAGCATTACATGCGGGTGAAGGACAATTATCTGAAAGGCACGGTGAAATGACGATGTTCGGCAACGACATCATGTTGCATGACGGGCAGGAACTTGAGCTTCAGATCGAGCGTACTTGCATCGCGCTCGGCCTCGATTGCAAAGACGATTACCAAGTGCGCCTCTTCGCACGTGACGTGTTGCAGAATATCGCGGCACTGAGAAAAGCAGCGCACGAGGGGGATATGCAAGCACGCAGCAAAGTCGAGCTATACGGCCTGGCGATGCTGATGCACAAGACCAATGCGGCGACCTTCGGCTCGAACTATCTGAACCAGTTCGCCAAGGTGACCGAACATCAATCCGCTTGGGCGGCCGTTGCGCAGGCTTTGTGGAAAGAGCTGGAAGCGCGCAACCCGGACAGCATTGAACCGTAGGAAACGAAGCATGAAACAACCGACCCTGGAAGACATCGACCGCGCTCAGGTGAACATGGAGACCTCACAGATCGGCTGGCGCGAGTTGCAACCCTATTTCGCGCGCGGCGCAACGGTCGCCGTGAAAGCGGAACTCGATCTGGTCGAGGTCGCGTACCAGATATCTCGTGACAACAAGGCGCAAGTGGCACAGTGGCTGGAGTCGGGGCAGATAGGCCGCGTCACCGACGAGCAGGCATTGGCCTGGTACGAGGCCGATGCGCTGGTATGGGCAGTGGTGGCACGACCCTATGTATTGGTGCAAGACAAGAACCGCGATCAGTAGCATCGTCTCTTCCTCTTTGCCTATTTGTCGTCAGCAGAGGGCAGGTTGGCTGTTGATCGCCGTCCTGTTTTCGATGCCGGTGTATGCGGAAGAAGCTCCGCCCGAGACCTTGGGCGCAGTGCCTCCTGCACCCCTCATCCCCCTGCCCTCGCTCGATACGATGGATGCACCGCGCGATTATCTTTCAGGACAGTTCACGGGATTGATCGGCAAGGTCGACCGGTTCTTCGGCGATGACCGCCACTATCAGGAAAGCAACGCAAGCGTGCTGCAGCTCGACATCACGCGAGTGACAGGCTACAACGGGGACGGCATGTATGTGCTATCGGGCAGGGCAAAACTCGATCTGCCCAACACCGAAGAGAGATTGCATCTGACGATCGAAAGCGATCCGGATCAGAACTTCTCCACCGACCAATCGCGCACTCAGCAACAATCGACCCAACGCAGCACGATACAAAGCATCGCAGCCGCCCTGCGCTTCGAGCAGACCGGCAATGAACGCTGGCACTTCAGTACAGATGCGGGGTTGAAATTCCAAGGGTTGGAAACGACGCCGTTCGCGCGGGTACGCGGCAGTGTGGGCGAGGTCTTCGGTTTGTGGCACGCAAAAGCGGCCGAGACTGTGTTTTGGTTCAACACCGTCGGAACAGGAGAAACGACCCAGTTCGACTTGGAAAGACTCATCAGCGAACCGTTACTGTTCCGTGCCACCAGCAGTGCCACTTGGCTGCATGAGAAACAGAACTTCGATCTGCGCCAAGACCTCTCGCTCTTCCACACCTGGGACGAACGCACCGCGTTGCTCTATCAGGCCAGCGCATTCGGCATCAGCAAACCCCATACACATGTCACTGACTATGTGCTGTTGCTGTCGTACCGCTATCGCCTGCATCGTGACTGGCTGTTCTTCGAGCTCGATCCGCAACTGCATTTCCCCGCTGAAAGGCGGTTCCGCACCAGTCAAGCATTGGTGATGCGACTGGAGATGCTGTTCGACGAAACGAACTAGCCAGCCCTCCCGCCTCATTTGACCTTCTTCATCGCCCCTTCGATACGCTCGCATAGCGTCTTCAATATCTTGATGCGGGCGAAGTTCTTGTCGTTGGCCTCGACCAGTGTCCACGGCGCGATCTCGGTGCTGGTCCTGTCCACCATGTCGCACACGGCATGTTCGTAGTCATCCCACTTTTCGCGGTTGCGCCAATCCTCTTCGGTGATCTTGAAGCGTTTGAAACCGATCTTTTCGCGCTCTTTGAAACGGCGTAACTGCTCTTCCTTGGTGACGGCGAGCCAGAACTTCAACACCACCGCTCCGCTTTCGCTCAATTGCTCTTCGAAGTCGTTGATCTCGCCGTAGGCACGCATCCAATCGGCTTCGCTACAGAATTTCTCCACCCGTTCGACCAGCACACGGCCATACCAGGAGCGGTCGAAGATGGTAAAGCGGCCGATGCGCGGGATATGCCGCCAGAAGCGCCACAGATAGGGTTGTGCGCGCTCTTCTTCGGTGGGTGCGGCGACCGGAGTGATGCGGTAATGACGCGCATCCAACGCGCCGGTGATGCGACGGATGGCGCCGCCTTTGCCGCCCGCATCGGAACCTTCGAACACAGCGATGACCGAGAGATTCTTGAACTTGGGGTCACGCGTGAGCAAGGCGAGCTTGCCCTGATATTTTTCCAGCTCGCTGTCGAATTTCTTCTTGGCGATCTTTTGCGACATGTCGAGCTTGTCCAATACGTCGAGCTGGTCGATGGCCGATTGCAGCGGGGCGACAGCCGGTGCCGACTTGGCTGTGTTCGCCAGACGCTTGCGCATCGCGTCCAGCAGTATCTTGCCAACGGTCAGGCTGCGATAACGCTCATCCGCACCTTCCACCACGATCCAGGGTGCCTCTGCCGTGCTGGTCTCGCGCAGTGCATGTTCTGAGACCTTGCGGAACTTGTCATACATGCCGAAGCGCTCCCAATCCAGTTTGGTCACGCGCCAACGTGTCTTGGGATCCTTCTCCAATGCCTTGAGGCGTTTCCTCTGCGCATCTTTGGAGAGATGGAACCAGAACTTGAGTACGAGCGCGCCCTCGTCGGTGAGCATCTTCTCGAAACGGTTGATCTGTTCGATGTGCTGATTGAGGGTCGCCGCGCTGGTCTTTTTCAGGACACGCTGCACGATAGGTGCGGTGTACCAGGAACCGAAGAACACGCCGATCTTGCCCTTGGGCGGTAATGCACGCCAGAAGCGCCACATGGCCGGACGTTCACGCTCTTCATCCGACATCTCGCCCATCGCATTGGCCTGGATGTGGCGTGGATCCATCCATTCGCTGAGCAGGTTCACCGTCTCGCCTTTGCCCGCACCATCTACCCCGCCCACCAGAATGATGACCGGGAATTTTGCTTTCTGCGCGACGTCGAACTGCGCGTTCAACAGATCTTCGCGCAGCTTCGGCACTTCCTTGTCGTAAGTCGCTTTGTCGATCTTGTGTCCGAGTTCGGCTGATTCAAACATGATGTACCCCCCTGTAGATTACAAACCTTCCGGTGCGATGGCCAAGCGTAGATTGGTCTGGTAATCGCCTTCACTGGTGTGCCGACTGAGCCACCACACCGCCCCTTTCTTCACGCTGAATCCGCTTTTGGAATTCGCCAGCAGCAAAGCGGCGATCTGTCCCAGCGCGGGTTGATGGCCCACGATGAGTACGGTACTGTCCAAGTCGGGCCAACCGATGGCATCCAAGATGTCTTGTGCACCGGCACCGGGTGCCAGTCCCTCTTCGGTTTGGAAATGTTTGGTGAGCGCGTGTGCGGTCTGCTGGGTACGTTTGGCCGGACTGACCAGGATACGTGTGTCTTCGGGGAGGCGGGCGCGTAAGAAGGTTGCCATCTTCTCTGCCTGCTTGTGACCTTTGCCGGTCAATTCGCGTTCCAGATCGGGTGATCCGTCATGCGCTTCAGCATGTCGCCACAGTATCAATTCCATGATCAACACTCCGCGAATATTACTATCGAGGTTGCAGGATATACCGTATATACTGTTTTTGCCACATTCAAATGGAGATGAAGATCATGGCCACCCGAACCGCTCGCACCCCCGCTAAAACGGCACCCGCTCGTAGACCCGCTGCCGTGAAAGCCGCCACGAAGCCTGCCGCCCCCAAGGTCATCGCGAAGCCGCAAAAAAAACATAAGAAGGACAAGAAGTCCGGCGACAAAGTGAAGGTCGTGCGCGACAGTTTCACCATGCCGCAAAACGATTATGCACTGATCGCCGCGCTTAAAGAAAAGGCGGTGAGCGGTGGTGTGCATCTGAAGAAGAGCGAGTTGCTCCGCGCCGGTTTGCGCCTACTCTCCAACTTGACTGCCGCTCAATTGCAGAAAGCGATAGCCGATCTGGAAAAGATCAAGACCGGGCGGCCCAAGAAGGCTTAATCCTCTTCCCCTGCGCCGAGCGCCTGCCCCAGCGACTGCATCAGGTCCTGTTGTGCACAGGTCTGCACCCCCCGTCCACTCGTCTTGCGATGCCAGAAGCCGTTGCAATCCATCTCCCACGCTTGGCAGTTGTCTTTCAGATAGATCTTCAGACCTTCATCCAGCACGCGTTTCTTCAGCTTGCTGTCGATCAGCGGGAAACAGGCTTCGATACGGCGGAAGAAGTTACGGTCCATCCAGTCGGCGCTGGCCAGATACACGTCATGCTTCATCTCGTTGCGGAAATAAAAGATGCGGGAATGCTCAAGGAAGCGCCCGATGATGGAGCGCACGCTGATGTTTTCCGACAGTCCGGCGACCCCGGGACGCAGTGCACAAACTCCACGCACGATGAGGTCTACCTTCACCCCTGCTTGCGACGCCTCGTACAACGCCATGATGGTCTCCGGCTCTAGCAGAGCGTTCATCTTGGCGATGATGTGAGCTCGCTTTCCGGTTTTCGCGATCTTGGTCTCGTTGCGGATAGCTTCCAATACTTTGCTGTGCAGCGTGAAGGGAGACTGCCACAGATGATGCAGCTTCTTCGCCTTGCCCAAGCCGGTGAGTTGAACGAACACCTCATTCACATCCGCACACATCTCTTCGTTGCAGGTGAACAGACCGAAGTCGGTATAGAGTTTGGCGGTACGCGGATGGTAGTTCCCTGTTCCTAGGTGCACGTAACGACGCAGCCTCTTATCCTCACGGCGCACCACCATGAGCATCTTGGCATGGGTCTTGTGTCCGACCACCCCGTATACCACGTGCGCACCGACAGCCTCCAAACGGCCGGCCCAGTTGATGTTGGCCTCCTCGTCGAAACGCGCCAACAATTCCACCACCACGGTGACTTCCTTACCGCGCTGCGCCGCCATGATGAGCGCCTCCATCAATTCGGAATCCTCACCGGTGCGATACACCGTTTGTTTGATTGCCACGACATCAGGGTCACTCGCAGCCTGTTGGATGAATTCGATGACCGGTTTGAACGATTGGTAAGGATGATGCAGCAGCACATCTCCCTTGCGGATCGCCTTGAACATGTCTGCGCCCTTCTTTTGCAACAAGGCTGGCACGCCGGGTACGAAAGGTTTGAACTTCAAGTCGTCGCGCGGCACCTGGCCGGGGATGCGCATCAGTCGCACCAGATTCACCGGGCCGTGCACACGAAACAGATCTTCCGGTTTCAGCTCGAACTGGCGCAACAGGAAGTTCGCCAATTCCGGCGGGCAGTTGTCCGCCACTTCCAGACGTACCGCATCGCCGAAATGGCGTTGCGGCAATTCGCCTTGCAGGCTCACGCGCAGGTTCTTCACCTCTTCCTCGTCCACGAACAGATCGCTGTTGCGCGTCACGCGGAATTGATAACAACCCAATACTTCCATGCCCGCAAACAACTCGCCTACGTGGGCGTGGATGATGGATGACAAGAACACGAAGCCGTGCGGGCAGTCCGCGATCTCCGGCGGCATCGGGATGGCGCGCGGCAAAACGCGCGGTGCCTGCACGATGGCTTTGGCGGAGTTGCGGCCGAACGCATCCTTGCCCTGCAACTCGACGGCGAAGTTCAAGCTCTTGTTCACCACGCGCGGGAACGGATGGGAGGGATCGAGCCCGATGGGCGTCAGTACCGGCATGACTTCGCGCAGGAAGAACTCTTTCACCCAATCTTGTTGAGCCGCGTTCCAGTGCGTGCGGCGGATGAACTTGATGCCTTGCGCCGCCAGGGCGGGCACCAGCTCTTTGTTGAACAGCTCGTATTGCCGGGCAATGAGTTGATGCGTGGGCGCGAACAGGCGCTTGAGGATCTGCGAGGCTTCCAATCCGTCCGGACCCACTGCGATGCCGCCCAGCTTGATCTGCTCCTTCAACCCCGCGACGCGTATCTCGAAGAACTCATCCAGATTGCTGCTGACGATACACAGGTAGGTGAGACGCTCCAGCAAAGGCACTTGCGGATCTTCCGCTTGTGCCAATACTCGGCGGTTGAACTCCAACAGACCAAGTTCGCGATTGAGGAAATTCTGCGCTGGATAGTTTTTAGCCAAGGATTCTTTTTGCGTTAGTTTTTTGGCGGAACGAAGCCTGTTGGCATCTGTGTTCCCGCACCGAAGAAGTAGTTCTCCATCTGCTGTGCGAGATATTGACGCGCTTTGAGATCAGCCAGATTGAGACGATTCTCGTTCACCAGCATGGTTTGGAACTTGATCCAGCCTTGCCACGCTTCTTTCGACACATTCTCGAATATGCGCTGTCCCAACGCACCCGGATACATAGGACGATCCAGACCTTCAGCCTCGCGGCCCAATTTTACACACTGCACCATTCTTGCCATTTTGCTTCTCCACAACAGGTTGATGATAAGGGCGGATTGTTACATTCCGATGAACCTCGTTACTTGAGATTCTTGACGAACACCTTGGAGCGCCGCTGATAGTTGTACAGCGCTTTCTTTTCTTTCGGCAACTGGTTCACGTCTGCCTCTTGGAAATCGCGTTCGATGAACCAGTGCGCAGTGCGCGTGGTCAGCACGAATAGCTTCTTCATCTTTTGCGATTTCGCCAGACTGCTCATGTGATTGAGGATGGCCTCGCCGTATCCCCGATCGCGGCATTGCACATCCACCGCCAGACAAGCCAGCTCTGCTGAAGCTTCGTTGGGGAACGGATACAGCGCCGCACAACCGACGATGCGATGGTCGTGTTCCAGCACTTCGAAACGCGCGATCTCGCGTTCCAACAGTTCGCGCGAACGCCGCACCAAGATACCCTCCTCTTCCAGCGGACGCAGCAACTGGATGATGCCGCCCACGTCTTCGATGGTCGCCGCACGCAGGGTGTTGAGCGTGCTCTCTACCACCATGGTGCCGATGCCGTCGTCACTGAACAGTTCCTGCAACAACGCTCCATCAGTGTGACGACTGATAAGGTGGGTACGCGCCACACCGGCTTCGCAGGCGCGAACCGCGCACGGCAGGAATAATGCGATGTCATCGGGCAGCTTGCTTTTCTTGCTCAAGATGTCCTGCGCTTGCGCGATGGTCAGCTCCTTGGCGAGCTTACCTTTCTTGTCCTGTACGCCATCGGTGTCCATCATGAACACCAGTTTGTCGGCATCCAATGCGATGGCGGTCGCCGTGGCGATATCCTCCAGGGTGAGGTTGAACACCTCGCCCGTGGGCGAATAGCCCAGCGGCGACAGCAGCACCACCTCGCCGAATTCCATGCGGTCGCGCAATGCCGCGACATCCACTTTGCGCACCGTACCGGTATGTTGCAGGTCGACGCCGTTGATGACGCCTATGGGTTGGGCGGTGATGAAGTTGCCGCCTGCCACACGGATATCGGCGTTCGCCATCGGCGAGTTCGCCAAGCCCATGGATAGCAGCGCTTCGATCTCGACCCGCGTGCGCCCGACCGCCTCCTTCACGCATTGCATGGTCTCGGCATCGGTCAAGCGGATACCTTGGTGATAAGTGCCCGCCAAATCATTCTTGGACAGATGCTGCTCGATCTGCGGGCGCGCACCGTGTACCAATACCAAGCGTATGCCCAGTGCGGCAAGCAGATTGAAATCGTGCGTCAGCTCGACAAACTTGCCGTCCGCCACCACTTCGCCGCCGAACGCGATGACGAAGGTTTTGCCGCGAAAGGCGTTGATATAGGGTGCAACGGAGCGGAACCAAGCGACGAAATCCACCGGGGAAGTTACAGCAGGCATGTCATTCCTTTCAGGTTATTGCGCTATCTTACTTGCTATTCCTCATCAAGCAACTTGCCTGCAATCGCCCAGTTCTCATCCGGTAGCTCATCAAAAGCGATGTAGGTATATGACTTTGGCTTGTGCGCGATGCGCTCCAAAGTATCGGTGATCTCTTCAGCAATCTTGGCCTTCTGTTCGCGGCTCAATGTCCCGGCGATACGGATATTTACATACGGCATGGTCACTCCTTAACTAAAATCGCCCCATAGTGTCTGCAAGGCGGCGATACCTGTGATGGCGGCGGTCTCCGTGCGCAACACACGTGGGCCAAGACGGATAGGGACAAGACCGGCGTGTTGCGCCCTAAGCGCTTCATCACTGGTGAAACCGCCTTCGGGGCCGATCAGCAACACGACATCTTTTTCTATTCCCGTTTGTTCATGTAAGGCTGTTGCACCTTCCGGCAGCAGGATGAACTTCTTATGGCTAGAGCTGCGCTGCGTCTCTAACCAAGCATCCAGCTCCAAGGGTGCGTGTGTGGCTGGCAAGGTGTTGCGTCCGCTCTGTTCGCATGCGGCAATCGCAACGCCTAGCCAGTGCGCGCTGCGTTTCTCGGCACGGGTCTCCGACAATTTTGCCACGCTACGTTGCGTCTGCACCGGCTGGATACTCGTCACGCCCAACTCTGTCGCCTTTTGAATGACCCAATCCATCTTCTCGCTGCTACACATCGCTTGCGCCAGATGGATGCGCAGAATGGACGAACCGGTATCGAGCACCGTCTGCAGATTGCCCAGCAAGACATGCTTGCCATTGATGGCATGGATGGTGGCATCCAGCGCATTGCCCAAGCCGTCGAATATCTGCACTGCATCGCCCACGCGCAAACGCAACACACGGCTGGCGTGATGTGCCGCTTCCGGCGGAAGTTCAGCGTTGGTATTCAGCGGTAGCGGTGGTGGACAATAGAAGCGTGGCGCAGCCATAGCAATTAAAGGTCATGTGGGACGGGCGTGATAATATAACGGGCAGAAGAACAACGCTGGTTTTTGGGAGAGATGTGTATGGTCAGTCTGCAACCCCCTTTGTGTGATTTCGGCTGGAAAGCGCGCCCGTTCGATTTGTTGGGCACCGATGGCGAACGCCACACTTTGGAAAGTGCTCGCGGCACAAACGGATTGCTGGTGATGTTCATCTGCAACCACTGCCCTTACGTCAAATCCATCCGCGACCGTATCATCCGCGATGTGCGCGAACTGCAGTCGCACGGCATCAACAGCATCGCCATCATGTCCAACGACCCTGCCGATTACGCGGAAGACAGTTTCGACAACATGAAGCTGATCGCCCAACAGTACGGCTACCCTTTCCCCTACGTGTGGGACGAGACACAGCAGATCGCCAAGGATTACGGTGCGGTATGTACGCCCGATTTCTTTGGCTTCAATGCGAATCTGGAGCTGCAATACCGCGGCCGTCTGGACGCTTCGCGCAAGGAAGCGGTGGCTGACGCAACGCGCGATCTGTTCAACGCCATGCTGCAAGTCGCGCAGACCGGACAAGGCCCGCGCGAACAGATCGCCAGCATGGGCTGCTCGATCAAATGGAAGGATGAAGCGTGAAGATATTGATCCTGGGGGCCGGGCAAGTCGGCTCGACCGTTGCTGAAAATCTGGTGAATGAGGCCAATGACATCACAGTAGTCGATTCGGATGCGGAGAAGTTGCACCAGTTGCAGGATAGGCTCGATCTGCGCACGGTCGTGGGTAATGCGGCCCACCCGTCGACGCTAGAGCAAGCCGGCATCGCCGATGCGGACATGCTGTTGGCCGTGACGCAGAGCGACGAGGTCAATCTGGTCGCCTGCAAATTGGCTGCCAGTCTTTACAACACGCCGACGCGCATCGCGCGTATCCGCTCCACTGAATATCTCAACCGCGAAGAAGTGTTCAGTACCGACAACTTCTGTGTCGACTTCTCTATCTGCCCCGAGCAGATCCTCACCGAATACATCACCAAACTGATCGAATTCCCGGAAGCTCTGCAAGTGTTGGAATTCGCCGAGGGCAAGGTTTCCTTAGTCGCCGTGCGCGCGTTCGAAGGCGGCCCGCTGGTCGGAAAACCCTTGAGCTTCTTGCGTACTCACATGCCCCAAGTTGATACTCGCGTCGCCGCGATATTCCGCAAAGATCGAGCAGTCAGTCCGGAAGGCACAACCATCATCGAGGATGGGGATGAGATCTTCTTCATCGCCGCCACCGAGAACATCCGCCGCGTGCTGAAAGAGATGCGTCGTATGGACAAGCCAAACAAGCGCGTGATGATCGTGGGCGGTGGCAACATCGGCAAACGCTTGGCCAAGGCGCTTGAGAACGACTATCAGGTCAAGCTGATCGAATTCAACAAGAAATCATGCGAACGGCTGGCAAGCCAATTGAGCAAGACGCTGGTGCTGCACGGCGATTGCACCGACGAAAAGCTGCTGCAACAGGAGCACGTCGAAGATGTGGATGTGTTCTGCGCGCTCACCAACGATGACGAGAACAACATCATGTCGGCACTGCTGGCAAAACAGATCGGCACACGCAAGGTGATCGCCCTGATCAATCGCAGTGCTTATGTCGGTTTGGTTCAGGGCGGCAAGATCGACATCGCATTGTCACCCGCCCACGTCACCATCGGCTCCTTGCTCGCTTATGTACGCCAGGGTGATGTGGCTGCCGTCCACTCCTTGCGGCGCGGTGCGGCCGAAGCATTGGAACTGATCGCGCACGGTGACCGTGAATCATCACAGGTGGTGGGCCGCCGCATCGATGAGATCGACTCCCCTCGCGGTGCCACCATCGGCGCCATCGTGCGTGATGGCAAGGTTCTCATCGCCCATCACGATACCGTTATCGAGTCAGACGACCACGTCATTGTGTTCGTCATCGACAAGAAGATGATCCGCAAGGTCGAGC
Source organism: Gallionella sp. (assembly GCA_029850565.1). GTDB lineage: Bacteria > Pseudomonadota > Gammaproteobacteria > Burkholderiales > Gallionellaceae > Sideroxyarcus. Next base: position 33,004 of record JARCRR010000124.1, read on the forward strand.
AGTTGTTCCAAGTCAAACTCGGGTTCTTCTGATGCGGCGAGCCCTCACCGTTATCCACGCTTTGGGGCTGTTGCTGGTGGTGTTCAGCGTAGCCTATCTCATGCCCATCATCACCTCGCTGATCTATGGTGATTACACCATGCTGTTCGATTTCGCGCTGGCGATGCTGTGGACAGCCTGCGCAGGACTCTTGATGTGGATGCTGACACGCCGCCACAAAGGCGAGCTTTCCATCCGCCATGGCTATTTGCTTGTCGTTGCGATGTGGACGGCGATGCCTGCTTTCAGCACCATCCCTTTGCTGATGACTATTCCAAATCTGTCGTTCACCGACGCTTATTTTGAGACCATGTCAGGCATGACCACCACGGGAGCGACTGTATTGGTTGGGCTGGATAACCTGCCCCCAGCCATCAATATCTGGCGGCACGAATTAAATTGGCTAGGCGGCATGGGTATCATCGTGTTGGCGGTCGCCGTGCTGCCGCTACTCGGCATCGGGGGGCGGCAGTTGTTCAAGGCGGAGACACCGGGCCCGATGAAGGATTCCGCGCTGACGCCACGCATCACCGAGACTGCGCGAAACTTGTGGCTGGTCTATTTTGCCATCACAGTCGCATGCATCTTGCTGCTCAAGCTGGTCGGCATGAATTGGCTGGATGCAATCTGTCACGCCTTTGCGGCGATGGGATTGGGCGGTTTTTCCACGCACGACGCCAGCGTCGGTTATTTCAATTCACCCGCTATCGAATTCGTGCTTATCGTATTCATGCTCATCGCGGCACTGAATTTCGCCACTCACTTTTTGGCGTGGCGAGCAAAAAGTGTGAAGATCTATCTGGCTGACGCGGAAGCCGTCGCAACGCTTGCTCTAGTCATTGGAAGTTGCTTTGGTATCGGTGCTTTCTTGTGGTGGCAAGGAACCTATCCTGAATTTCTGACTGCCCTGCGCCACGCCAGCTTCAATCTTGTATCGATGGCGACCGATTGCGGCTTCGCCAGCGCAGATTTCAACCA
>JARCRR010000125.1 GCA_029850565.1 Gallionella sp.
GCCCGCGAACTGGGTATCGACGCAGAACAAGCGCGGCAACTGGTGTTGGATACCTTCCTCGGCGCCAGCAAACTGGCCGACCAAAGCAAGGAGGATGTCGCCGTCCTGCGCACGCGCGTGACTTCCAAGAACGGCACCACCGAGCGTGCGTTGCAAACCATGGATGCTCTGCGGGTGAAACAGGACATCGTTGATGCGATTTATGCGGCGGCGGCGCGCTCCAAGGAGATGGGCGATGAACTTGGAAAGGATGCTTAATGTTGGGTGAAGCACTGTCGTTTTTGATCGATGCACTGGTGCAGCCATTCGCTGCAGTTCTTCTGTTCCGCTTCCATGCCGTGTGGCTGCAGGCGCCTATGCGCAATCCTATCGGCGAGTTCATCATGGCACTCACCGATTTCATCGTGCTCAAGGCACGGCGTTATGTGCCGTCGCTGTTCGGACTGGACACCGCCACGTTGGCGTTGGCATTTGGTGTGGAGTTCATCTATCTCACGCTCTTTTTGTTCGTTCAAGGCTATCCTTTTGACAGTTTTCCGTTGATAGGGCTGCTGGCATGGACGGCGGTCAAACTGTTGAAGATCAGTATCTACCTGCTCGTGGCGACTTTGTTGGCCGAAGCCATCTTGTCGTGGATCAACCCGCACACGCCGTTAGCGCCTATGCTCAGCACCTGCAACCGGCCTTTTGTGCAGCCGCTGCGTAATGTGATTCCCCCGGTGGGGCGCGTCGATCTTTCTGTGCTGGTGTTGTTCATTATCTGCCAACTCATCCTCATCGTTCCGGTGGGCGGGATGGAGCAGTTCGTTCAGAGACTGTTGTGAGTGAGTGGTATCGCCGCGATGGAGAGTCGTTGTCGCTGACTTTGCATGTGCAGCCGGGGGCGAAACGTACTGAGATATCCGGGTTGCATGGTGAAGCACTGAAGATTCGGCTTGCCGCTCCGCCTGTCGAAGGCCGCGCCAACGAGGCTTTGCTCAGATATATCGCCGACACCTTCGATGTTCCGTTGCGTCAGGTCGAGTTCAAACAGGGCGGACAATCGAGGCACAAAGTGGTGATGGTGATGGGAAGTAAGATTGATCCACGCAGCTTGTTGGCTCAGCGGTAGTTTCTAGCCGGCACCAACAAAAAAAGCCGACTTGCGTCGGCTTTTTTAACGGGATAGCCCGCGATTTAATGATGTGCGTGCTTCACAGAATCAGTTTCATCCGCGATGTCTTTGCGAGTCAGTTCTGCTTGCATCTTGGCTGCATCGGTCTGCCCATTCACGTTGACCAGATTCAGCTTGCCGGGACCTTGTTTCATATCGTCGGCGAAGTCATACACCGTACCAACGATGAGTAGATGGCCTTCTTTCACTGCCTCTGCGTATTCTTCCATTGCAGTTGCCACTTGGTTGTTCACGTTGGTCTTCACACCATCAATGTTAGACACACCCTTCTTGATGCTGATGGTGTCCAGTTCCTTCTTGATGGCCGGTTCCAGAGAGGAATAGTCGCCGCTGGCTGCTTTGATCGCGCCACAAGATGAGTGGCCGATGATGAGCAGCAAAGACGCGCCGAGGTGGTTGATGCCGTATTCGACGGAACCTTTAGCGGTAGCGATCTGATTGCCGATGTCGCGGATCATGAACAGGTCGCCCTCTGGGGTCTGATCCAGCATGTTGGTGTGCACGCGAGAGTCGGAGCAGGTGACGACGACCGCGCGAGGATGTTGACCCTTGGCCAGCTCCTGGAAGAAGGTCGCGCCGTGCTCTTTGGCATATGCGCCTTCTACGGATTGGATGTCTTTGATAAAGGCGCGAGCGATGGCGGCTTCGCCGTGTTCGTGTGCAACGGCGGCGAAAGGTACAGCGATACAGGCGGCGGCCAGCAGGCCAGCCAAGTGTTTCTTCAACATGGTGATTCTCCCTGAGCGAATTGAAATTGTAGTTTTGAAGCCACCGGTCGTGGCCGGTGCGAGCCGGATTGTATCCGAATCGGCTGAAATCAACGCACACACCCTACATCAGGATGACATCGTATTGTTCTTGGCTGTAGAGCGTCTCGACCTGCAGGGAAACCGGCTTGGCGATGAAGTCAGAAAGTTGCGCCAGACCTTGTGACTCCTCGTCCAGAAACAGATCGATGACCTGTTGCGAAGCGAGGATGCGGAACTCGCGGGCATTGAACTGGCGCGCCTCGCGCACGATCTCGCGCAATATTTGGTAGCACACGCTCTGGGCGGTCTTGACCTGGCCGCGACCCTGGCAGGTGGGGCAGGGTTCACATAGCACATGCGCCAAGCTCTCGCGCGTGCGCTTGCGTGTCATCTCGACCAGACCCAAGGCAGAGAAGCCATTGACGCTGACGCGGGTGCGGTCGTTTGCCAGCATCTTCTTGAACTCTTCCAATACGGCATCGCGGTGTTCCGCCGAGTCCATGTCGATAAAATCGCAGATGATGATGCCGCCCAAATTGCGTAGACGCAGTTGGCGCGCGATGACTTGAGCCGCCTCCAGATTGGTCTTAAAGATGGTGTCGTCGAAATTGCGCCCGCCGACAAAACCTCCCGTGTTGACATCGATCGTGGTGAGCGCTTCGGTCTGGTCGATGATGAGATAGCCGCCCGATTTGAGATCGACGCGTTTGGACAGCGCATGTTCGATCTCATCCTCCACGCCGTAGAGATCGAACAGAGGGCGACTGCCGATGTAGTGATCCACCATGCTCACGGCGGCGCTGATGTAATCGGTCGCGAAAGCCTTCATTCGATTATGCGTCTCGCGGGAGTCCACCAGGATGCGCGTCACGCCTTCGTTCACGAAATCGCGCAACACGCGCAGACTGATGTCCAACTCCTTGTAGAGCAGCGAGGGTGCGGCGAGCCGTTGCGATTGCTGTTGCAGGTTGCTCCAAAGTTTGTTCAGGTAGGCGATGTCGGCGCGCAGATCGTCGTCGGTCGCCCCCTCGGCCATGGTGCGGATGATGTAGCCGCCTTTGTAGTCGGCAGGCAGGACTTGCGCCAATTTTGCGCGCAGTGCTTCACGCTCTTCTTCACTCTCGATGCGTTGCGACACGCCGATGTGTGATTCCTGCGGCAGATAGACCAGCAGGCGACCGGCAAAACTGAGTTGGGTGGAAAGGCGCGCTCCCTTGGTGCCGATGGGGTCCTTGATGACTTGCACCAATACGCTCTGTCCTTCGAACAACACCTTCTCGATGGGTTTGGCGGCATCACCGTTGATGCGGTTCTCCCAGATGTCGGCGACATGCAGAAAAGCGGAGCGCTCCAGGCCGATGTCGATGAACGCCGACTGCATCCCCGGCAGCACGCGTTTCACTTTGCCCACGTAGACGTTGCTGACCAGGCCGCGCTGGCTGCCGCGCTCGATATGCAATTCCTGCACGACGCCTTGTTGCATCACGGCGACACGGGTTTCCTGCGGGGTGACGTTGATGATGATCTCTTCGTTCATGGGGCGGCGATACCGAATGATTTGAGCAATTCTACCGTCTCGAACAAAGGCAAGCCCACCACACCGCTATAACTCCCCTCGATTCGCTCCACGAACGCTCCCGCGTGGCCCTGGATACCGTAAGCGCCAGCCTTTCCGTGGGTCTCGCCTGTTTGCAGATAACGGCGGATGCTCTCCTCGCTTAGATGGGCGAAGGTGATGGTGGTGATCGATGTGCGGCATTCGATACGCTCACCCGAGATGATGGCCACGGCGGTCAGCACCTGATGCTGTTTGCCCGACAAGCTGCGCAACATCTCGGCGGCATGTTGATTATCGTTGGGTTTGCCGAGAATCTGGCCGTTGATGGTGACAGTGGTGTCGGCGGTCAAGATCGGGGAAGGGCGCAGGTTGCGCAATGTCATGGCGCGCCATGCGGCAGTCGCTTTCTCGCGGCACACACGCTCGACGTAGACTTCGGGCGTTTCGTTGAGCAATACCACCTCATCCACATCTACCTGCCGCTCTGGATTGTTGCGCAACAACAGCATCTCGTAGTGGATGCCGATCTGCTTGAGCAATTCGCGCCGCCGCGGGCTTTGCGATGCGAGATAGATGCGCGATTGATTGATGGCCATGAGAGCGGGTTATTCGCGGTGATAAGGGTGATTGTGCATCAGGCTATGAGCCCGATACAACTGTTCCGCGAGTAACACGCGCACCATGCCATGCGGCAGGGTGAAAGCAGACAAAGCCATGAGGTGCTGTGCCTGATGCTTGATGGATTCGTGCAGACCATCGGCGCCGCCGATGACAAAAGCGATATCGCGGCCCTGCTGCATCCAGTCTTTCATCTGTTGGGTGAGTTGCTTGGTGGTGGGTGTCGCGCCGTGCTCGTCGAGTGCGATACAGAATGCGCCGGAGGGAAGGGCGGCGCGGATACGCCCTGCTTCAGCTTCCATGATTTGTGCCGCCGTTTTGCCGCTGTTGCGCGCTTCCGGCTTGATTTCGACGAGGGTGATGCTCGCCTCGCGCGGCATGCGTTTGGCGTATTCGTTGAAACCCTCGGTGATCCACGACGGCATCTTATTGCCCACCGCGAGGATCAGCAGTTTCATTTTGCCGCAGGGATGCGCGCTTTGGGTTGTACGCCCCACAACTCTTCGAGGTTGTAGTAGGCGCGCACGGGAGGTTGCATGATGTGGACGAGCACTTCGCCGAAATCGACCAAGATCCATTCGCCGCTGCTTTCGCCTTCGGTACTTAACGGCTCTTCGCCTTTTTCTTTCAGCTTCTTCTCGACGTTATCGGCAAGCGCTTTGGTCTGGCGGGTGGATTGTGCGCTGGCGATGATCATGCAATCGAACAGCGGACTCTTTTTGCTGGTATCGATGATCTCGATGTCGACGGCTTTTACATCTTCCAAAGCGTCTTTGATGGCGGCGATTTTTTCTGCGGTAGTTAGCATGTTGTGTAGGTCTGTTGAGATTGAATGTAGTGGACGACGCCGTCTGGGGTGAGGTAGCGGACGTTCTTGTGTTCTGCGCAACGACGACGGATGTCGGTGGCGGAGATATCGAGTAGCGGCATGTCCAGTGCGACGATCGCGCCACTGGCGGATTCATGCAAGCATCGCGGTGCAGGTACAAGGCGCGCACGATACTCTTCTTGCAGTGCAGCATCGGCGGTTTCCATGGCGTTGCCGAGAGGGCGGCCGGGACGCTGCATCACAACGATGTGCGCCAGTTCGAACACGCGGCGCCATTCGTGCCATGTGTGCAGATTCAAGAAGGCGTCACTGCCTAATATCAGACACAGTGACTGTGCATCGCCGAACTCTGCACGCAAGCTCGATAAGGTATCCACGGAATAGCAAGGGTCGGTGCGATACACCTCGCGCACATCCACGCTGAATTCGTGATGCCCGTGCAAGGCGGTGCGCACCATGTCCATCCTTGCCTCGGCTGATGCGATGGGTGGTGTGCGATGCGGTGGCGTACCCGCGGGGATGAAGCGCACCTGCTGCATGCGGCATTGCTCCAACGCTTCCTGTGCCAAGCGCAGGTGTCCGTTATGGATCGGATCGAACGTGCCGCCGAGGATGCCGATTGGAGCAGTACTCACCGACTACAGTGCCAAGCGGCGCATGTCGGACAGCACGTGCGCAAGGTAGGTGGTGAAACGGGCAGCCGCCGCGCCGTCGATCACACGGTGGTCGTATGACAAGGACAGCGGCAACATCAGACGCGGTACGAATTCGCCGTCTTTCCACACCGGCTTCATGCTGGAACGCGACACGCCCAAGATAGCGACTTCCGGTGCGTTGATGATAGGCGTGAACGCCGTACCACCGATGCCGCCCAAGCTGGAGATGGAGAAACATCCGCCCTGCATATCGGCTGCGGTGATCTTCAGGTCACGCGCTTTGGCGCTGACTTCGCCCAATTCCTTCGCCAGTTGCACGATACCTTTTTGATCCACGTCACGGATGACGGGCACCATCAGGCCATTCGGCGTGTCGACGGCAACGCCGATGTGGATGTACTTCTTCAGCACCAGATTCTCGCCGCTCGCATCCAGCGAAGCGTTGAAATCGGGGAAGTGCTTCAGCGTGATCGCACAGGCTTTGAGCATGAATGCCAGCGGAGTGATCTTGAGATTCTGCTTGGCATATTCCGCGCCGAGTTCTTTGCGGAAAGCCTCCATCTCGCTGATGTCGGCTTCTTCGAACTGCGTCACATGCGGAATCATCACCCAGTTACGGTGCAGGTTCGCGCCGGAGATCTTTTTGATGCGTGACAGCGCCTTGGTCTCGATCTCGCCGAATCTGGCGAAGTCCACGTCCGGCCATGGCAGCAGGCCGGGCAGCGCACCGCCGCCCGCGGCGCTTTGAGGCTGCGCGAGTGATTGTTTGACGAAGTTCTGCACGTCCTCTTTGGTGACGCGACCCTTTTCACCGCTACCGCCGACGCGTGCCAGATTTACGCCGAGTTCGCGCGCAAAACGACGGATGGATGGACTGGCGTGGGCATTGCCGCCCGCAGGCGCTGCGATGACAGGCGCCGTTGCAGCCGGTGCGGCGACGGGGGCGGGTTTGCTTGCAGCAGGTGCAACAGCAGCCTGCGCGGGTGCAGTGACCGGAGCCTCTGCTTTTGCCGCAGCAACGCCACCTTCGACCAGTGCGATCAAGTCGCCTTCCGATACTTTGTCGCCCACCTTGAGTTTCACTTCTTTCACCACGCCCGCAAACGGTGCAGGCACGTCCATGGTCGCCTTGTCAGTCTCCACGGTGATGAGTGTCTGTTCGACTGCGATGGTGTCGCCTTTCTTCACAGCCACATCGATGACGGTGACGCCCTTGAATCCGCCGATATCCGGCACTTGTACTTTATTGATCTCTGCCACGTCGTTCTCCTCGGTTACACCGTGGTGGGGTTAGGCTTGTCCGCATCGATCTTGTACAGCTTGATCGCACGGGTAACTTCCTTCGCATCCACTTTGCCATCATCTGCCAGCGCTTTCAAAGCTGCGACGGCGACGTAGAAGCGATCCACCTCGAAGAAGTGGCGCAGTTTCTTGCGTGTGTCGGAACGTCCAAAACCGTCCGTGCCCAGCGTCTTGAATTGTGCTTTGACGAAGGGGCGGATCTGTTCGGGGTAGCTGCGGATGTAGTCGGTGGCGGCAATGACGGGGGTGTTTGCATCCAGGCATTGTTCGACATAGCTCACGCGCGGCTTGGCTTCCGGATGCAGGGTGTTCCAACGCTCGCAATCCACACCTTCGCGGCGCAGTTCGTTGAAGCTGGTCACGCTGAACACGTCGGAAGCGATACCGAAGTCCTTCTCCAGCAACTCGCCCGCTGCAATGACTTCGCGCAGGATGGTGCCGCTACCCAGCAACTGCACTTTGTTCTTGGATTTGGACTTGCCTGCGCTGAACTTGTACATACCCTTGACGATGCCCTCTTCCGCGCCTTTCGGCATGGCGGGGTGGGTGTAGTTCTCGTTCATCACGGTGAGGTAATAGAACACGTCTTCCTGATCCTGATACATACGACGCATACCGTCCTGCACGATCACCGCCAGTTCGTAAGCGAAGGTCGGGTCATAAGACACGCAGTTGGGGATGGTCGCGGCCATCAGATGGCTGTGACCATCCTGATGTTGCAGACCTTCGCCGTTCAGCGTGGTGCGTCCGGCGGTGCCGCCGACCATGAAGCCGCGTGCGCGCAAATCGCCTGCAGCCCAAGCCATGTCGCCGATGCGTTGGAAGCCGAACATCGAGTAGTAGATGTAGAACGGGATCATCGCCACGCCGTGGTTGGCGTAGGCGGTCGCGGCGGCGATCCAGTCGGCCATACCGCCGGCTTCGTTGATGCCTTCCTGCAAGATCTGGCCGGTCTTGTCTTCCTTGTAGAACATCAGTTGGTCGGCATCCTGCGGGGTGTACAGCTGGCCCACCTGCGAGAAGATGCCGAGCTGGCGGAACATGCCTTCCATGCCGAAGGTGCGCGATTCGTCGGGCACGATGGGCACGATCTGCTTGCCGATGTTCTTGTCTTTCACCAGCACGCCCAGCAGTCGCACGAACGCCATGGTGGTGGAGAACTCGCGCTCTTCGCTGGATTTCAGCAAGGCATCGAAGGCGGACAGATCGGGGATGTCGAGTTTGGTGGTGATAGGTTGACGCGCTGGGATGGTGCCCATCGCCGCACCGCGTTCACGCAGATATTTGGCCTCCAAACTATCTTCGGCCGGGCGCACGAAGGGCAGTTTCGGCAATTGTTCATCGGTGACCGGGATGTTGAAGCGGTCGCGGAATTTGCGCAGTGCGTCTTCGCCCACCTTCTTCTGCTGGTGCGTCGTGTTCTGCCCTTCACCCGCTTCGCCCATACCGTAGCCTTTGACGGTCTTGGCGAGGATGACGGTAGGTTGGCCTTGATGTCTGTTCGCTGCCGCATAGGCGGCGAACACTTTGTGCGGATCGTGACCGCCGCGGTTCAGGCGCCAGATCTCGTTGTCCGACATGTCGGCGACCAGTTCCAGCAACTCCGGATATTTGCCGAAGAAGTGTTGGCGCACATAAGCGCCGTCGCGTGACTTATAAGTCTGGTATTCGCCGTCGACCACTTCTTCCATGCGCTTGAGCAGCAGGCCGCTCTTGTCCTTGGCCAGCAGACGGTCCCACTTGCCGCCCCACACCACTTTGATGACGTTCCAGCCCGCACCGCGGAACACGCCTTCGAGTTCCTGGATTATCTTGCCGTTACCGCGCACCGGGCCATCCAAGCGCTGCAAGTTACAGTTGATGACGAAGGTCAGGTTGTCCAGTTTCTCGCGTCCGGCCATGGAGATCGCGCCCAACGATTCCGGCTCGTCGGTCTCGCCGTCGCCAAGGAACGCCCATACTTTGCGTCCGTCTGTCTTAGCCAACCCGCGATGTTCCAGGTAGCGCATGAAACGCGCCTGATAGATGGCCATCAATGGGCCCAGACCCATGGACACGGTGGGGAACTGCCAGAAGTTCGGCATCAACCAAGGATGCGGATAAGAAGACAGTCCGTCGCCGTCCACTTCCTGGCGGAACTTGTACATCTGCGCTTCGCTCAAGCGGCCTTCCATGAAGGCGCGCGCATACATGCCGGGCGAGGAGTGACCCTGGAAATACACCAGGTCACCGCCGTGCGTGTCTGTCTTGCCGTGGAAGAAATGGTTGAACGCCACGTCGTACAAGGTCGCCGCCGAAGCGAAGCTGGCGATATGGCCGCCCAGTTCGGAAGATTCCTTGTTGGCATTCAGCACGATGGCCATTGCGTTCCAGCGCATCAGGGCGCGGATGCGGTGCTCCATATCGAAATTGCCGGGAGAGCGTTCCTCTTTATCCAGCGGTATGGTGTTGAGGTAAGGCGTGGTCGCGCTGATCGGCATGTCGTCGCCAGCCAGACGAGCATGGTTGATGAGCTGGTCGATGAGGAAGTGGGCGCGTTCGCCGCCTTCTTTCTCCAAGACAGACTGGAGTGCCTCCAGCCATTCTTGCGTCTCTTGTGGATCGTAGTCAGGTTGTTGCGTAGCCATCTTTACTCTCTCCTAAATTACAACGTATCGTTTCATTCTCTGTGACCAACCAATCCACCTTATGGTCGGTCGGCTCTTGCGGAATCTCTGTGACGACTTGCAGCGCAAATGTGCCTGCCACCAGCGTCGGCTTATGTGGCAGACGCGCGATCAGCTTGTCGTAAAACCCGCCCCCATAACCCAGCCGCCCACCTGCGCGGTCAAAAGCAACGCCGGGCAGCAGCACGAGGCCTATTTCACCCAATGCATCGAAATGCTTGCAGCGTTCGATGACAGGCTCGCGGATGCCCCATGATCCGGGTGCCACATCAACACCCAAATCACCTACTTCATATATATCGAGCTGCTTGCGGGCTTTGTTCACTCGCGGTAGCAAGACACGTTTACCATCCGCCAAGGCTTGTTGTACCCAAAGTTCGCTATGCAATTCCGAACCGAAGTTCATATAGCCCAACACCGTCTGTGCTGTCTTGTATGTCGCCAAGTCGCATAGTTGGCGGGCGATCTCCCTGCTCAAGCGAGCCTGTAAGATTGGCGTCAGCTCATCGCGGGCGGCGATTATACGTTGTCGTAGTGCCTGCTTCCTAGCTTGCATGTTCATTGGCGTGCCGCCTCTCGTGCCCAATGTGCCAAACGTTCGTTATCTTCCAAAATATCGACAGGAACTTCGCGGTAATTCTTCAAAGTCTGCTTTTCCGAAGGTGCGAAGACAGCGGCGTGATATTTTAAGTACTCCGGCAAGGTGGCGGG
>JARCRR010000126.1 GCA_029850565.1 Gallionella sp.
GGAAAGACGCTGACGGTAATATGCGTTCGCACCACAAGTCTTTTCTTGACCGTTGGTGGCAGTTATCTTGGGCTCGTGCCGACATGGTTTCAGAGTTGAGAGTATTGCCACGTTATCTCGTATGTTCTCGTGTAACTAAACGTCCAATATTTACCTTTGTATCGAGCAGTATTTATCCAGGCGATGCATTGCAGGTATTTGCGTTGGATGATGACTACAGTTTTGGTGTTTTGCAATCAACTGCGCATCTACAATGGTTCAGCGCCAAATGTTCCAAGATGAAATCAGATTACAGATATACACCAGAATCCGTGTTTGATACATTCCCGTGGCCGCAGGCCCCTAGTGCGAAAGATGTTGTTGCTGTGGCAAATGCTGGAAAAGAAGTTAGGCGAGTTAGGCGTGAAGCTGGGCTGAGTTTGCGTGAACTTTACAGAACGCTTGAACTTCCGGGGAAAAATCCATTACGCGATGCACATAAAACTCTCGATGAAGCAGTGCTTACTGCTTATGGATTCAGTGGCAAAAAGGATTTGCTTACACAGTTGTTGCACCTAAACCAAGTAGTGTCTTCTCAAATAACCTCCGGCAAGGACGCTGTACCGCCCGGCATTCCACCTACATTCACTAATGTGGCATTGCTGAACTCATTGGATTGCCTGAACTAATTATCCGAACTATTGCAGACCCAAAAAAGAAGGCTGCAAATGCAGCCTTCTTCTACACACCTTTCGCCAACGGCTAGCAGAGTAATCTGCGGCTTCTTTAGTTTGTGACTCGTTATTTCACAACGGTAAGCTTTGGCTTGCCCGGTGTTGGCGGAGTTTCATCCGGCTCATCCCCTTGTATTGCTGCGATGGGGGATGATTCTTGCCCTTGGAACACCAAACCCTGCCCCGTTTCCTTGGCGAAGATGCCGATCACTGCTGAAACAGGAACGATGATCTGGTGAGCCACACCGCCAAAGCGCCCGCCACAAGTGATGTCCTCGTTGCCCAGATGCAGGTTCTTCACCGCATCCACGCCGATGTTGAGGACGATCTTGCCTTCCTTCACATAAGCCAACGGCACTTGCGTGTAGTCATCCACCTGCACCGCCAGATATGGGGTGTATCCGGCATCGCAGCACCACTCGTGAATGGCACGGATCAGATAAGGCTTGGTGGATGGTTCGTTCGTCGCCATACAAAGCTTATTTGCGCATGGCCTTTTCGGCTGGCGTCATCGCTTCGATGAAGCCGGGACGAGAGAATATGCGTTCGGCATACTTCATCAGCGGTGTGGCTTCTTTGTCCAGATGGATGCCGTAATGATCCAAACGCCACAGCAACGGTGCGATCGCCACGTCAAGCATGGAGAACTCATCTCCAAGCATGAACTTCTGCTTGGCGAATACGGGGGCGATCTGTGTCAGATTCGCTTGGACTGCGGCACGCGCTTTCTCTGCGACTTTGGCGTTGTTGCTCTCCAATCCCGCGATATGGCAGAACAACTCTTGCTCGAAGCGGTGCAGGAACAGACGTGCACGCGCGCGCATGACAGGGTCAGGCGGCATCAACTGTGGGTGCGGAAAGCGCTCGTCGATGTATTCGTTGATGATGTTCGCTTCATACAGGATGAGGTCGCGCTCGACCAGTACGGGCACCTTGTTGTAAGGATTCATCACTGCCAAGTCTTCCGGCATGTTGAGCACATCGACATCGATGACTTGAAAGTCCATGCCCTTTTCGAACAGCACGAAACGACAACGATGGCTGTAGGGATCTGTCGTCCCGGAATAGAGTGTCATCATAATAAAAGCACCTAAAATCAAATTACTGAGATAAAAAACCAAAAAGGCGGAGCAATCTGCTCCGCCATTCAGGAACTTATTGAAACGGTGCGGAAATTACCACAAACCCGCCCCCGATTTCAATCAGCTTAGTGGATATCTTTCCAGATTTCCTTTTTCAACGCGTAGACCAGCACCAGCAAGATTGACAAGAAGGCCAATACGATCCAGCCGATCTGTTGGCGCACCAATTTTGATGGCTCACTCATGAAAACCATATAGTTGGTCAAGTCACCGACAGCCGCATCGTATTCAGCGGATTGCATCGAGCCCGGCGTCTTCATGATCAGCTTCTTGACGTCGTGCCCTTCATGCTTCTCAACTTCCATCTCTTGCTCACCTTGCAGATCAGCCAGAACGAACGGCATGCCGACACTTGGGAATACCGTGTTGTTCCACCCACTTGGACGTTTTGTGTCCACATAGAAAGATTTCAAGTAAGTGTAGAGCCAGTCCGGACTGCGCGAACGTGCGATCACACTCAAATCAGGAGGAGCCACACCATAAGCAAGTTTGGCTGAGTTGGAGTCCATCGCAGCTTGCATGGTCGAACCGATCTTGACGTCTTCCGGGAGTTCCAGTTCTTTCTTGATCTGTTCTTCGCTCATGCCGATGTCACGCAAGCGGTTGTAACGCATGTAACTTGCGGAGTGACAAGCCAAACAGCGAGACGTGAACATCTTCGCACCACGTTGCAGCGATGCCTGATCTTTCAGGTTGACCGGCGCCGTGTCCAAATGAACGCCAGCACCGCTGGCGATCGCCATTGCTGGCGCTGCCATCAGCAGCACCAACATTCCTAGTTTTTTGATTGCATTCATGTCAACGAACCTCTCTCAATTATTTGGACGTCACACGATCAGGCTCTGGCTTGCACTTATCGATCTTGGTGTACCAAGG
>JARCRR010000127.1 GCA_029850565.1 Gallionella sp.
CCTGCGCCATCGGCTCCGCCGACAAGCGAGAGGGTAGCCTTGCGAACTCGTCAGCGCTCATCTCGAACCATTGCAGCGCCAAACGGTTGCCGTAGAAGAAGATGGGATCGGCTTCGGTGCCGTGCGCCACGATGGCGCGCGGTGCTTCCCACAGCGCGACACGCAATCCGGCAGCATCGGATGGAATCTTGGAAATAAGTGGCTTGCCGGTGATCCGCTGATAGCTCCCGACGATCAGCCGCAAACGTTCATCAGATGGTTTCGAGCTTGGCATATTCGAGCGCCAGCCATTTGCTGCCGGCACGTTTGAAGTTGACCTGCACACGGCCTTCGTTGCCGCTGCCTTCGGTATCCGTCACCACGCCCTCGCCGAACTTCTGATGGAACACACGCTGGCCGACGCGCCACAACGAGCTTGGTGCAGGGGGGGCTTTTTCCATCGGAACGGTATTGAATGCCTTGACGTAGGAGTTGGTGTCGTAGCTGCCGGTTTGGAACGTCTTGCGCGCGCTGAAGCGCGGCGTGATCCAATGCAGCAATGCCTCAGGCAGTTCGCGCAGGAAGCTCGATGCCATGCCGTAGTGCGTCTGCCCGTGCAGCATGCGGCTCTGCGCAAAAGTGAGATATAAACGACGGCGCGCGCGCGTGATCGCCACATACATCAGGCGACGTTCCTCGTCGAGGTCGCCGTTGTCGATGCTGTTCTGATGCGGGAACAGCCCCTCTTCCAAACCCGTGATGAACACGGTATGGAACTCCAGGCCTTTTGCGGCATGCACCGTCATCAGGTGGATGGCATCGTCGCTGTCGCCAGCCTGATGCTCACCCGATTCCAGCGTGGCATGCGACAAAAAAGCGGTGAGGCTGTCGTCCTCGTTCTCATGCACGAACAAGGTCGCCGCGTTGATGAGTTCGTTCAAGTTCTCCAGGCGCTCTTCCGCCTCGCGTTTTTTCGCGCCGGTCTCGTTCTGGTAATGCGCCACCAGCCCGCTGTGTTGCATCACGTGCTCCATGATCTCCGGCAGCGGCAATCCATTCATGCCGCTGCGCAACGCTTCGATGAGCCCGACGAAGGCGGTGACCTTGCCGCCCGCACGTGCCGCCGCATCATATAAAGTCGTACCGTTATGTTTGGCTGCTTCCTGCAACTGCTCGATGCTGCGTGCGCCGATGCCGCGGGTGGGGAAGTTGATGATGCGCAGCAAGGCATTGTCGTCGTCCGTGTTCTCCATCAGACGCAGATAGGCCAGCGCATGCTTGATCTCTTGCCGTTCGAAGAAGCGCAGCCCGCCGTACACGCGATAAGACAATCCCGCCGACACCAGCGCATGCTCCAGTACGCGCGACTGAGCGTTGGAGCGATACAGCAGCGCCATCTCGGTCAGGTTGATACCTTCACGGTGGAGTTGCTTGATCTCCTCCACGATGAACGCCGCCTCGTCCACATCGGTGGCCGCCTCGTACACGCGCAACTGTTCGCCGCCGCTCTCCGCCGTCCACAGGTTCTTGCCGAGGCGATTCTGGTTGTTGGCGATGAGCGCATTGGCCGCATCGAGGATGTTGCCGTGTGAGCGATAGTTTTGCTCCAGTTTGATTACGTTCTCCACATGGAAGTCGCGCAGCAACTCCTGCATGTTGCCCACGTTAGCACCGCGGAAGGCATAGATGGATTGGTCGTCGTCGCCCACCGCAAACAAAGCATTGTCTCGACCGGCCAGCAACTTCAACCAGCGATATTGCAATGGGTTGGTGTCTTGGAACTCATCCACCAGGATGTGTTTGAAGCGCTCCTGATAATGCTCACGCAATGCCTGATTACGCGACAACAATTCATAACAGCGCAACAGCAATTCGGAGAAATCCACCACGCCTTCGCGCTGGCATTGCGCGTCGTATTCGGCGAACACCTCGATCTTGCGCCGCGTGTAGGAATCGTAGGCTTCCACCTCGTGTGCACGCAGACCCTGTTCCTTGCTACTGCTGATGAAATTCTGCATCTCGCGCGGCGGATATTTCTCGTCGTCTACATTCATCGCCTTCATCAGACGTTTGATGGCGGAGAGCTGGTCGCCCGAATCAAGTATCTGGAAGGTCTGCGGCAGATTGGCCTCGCGGTGATGCGCGCGCAGCATGCGGTTGCACAGCCCGTGGAAAGTACCTATCCACATACCGCGCGTGTTGATGGGCAGCATCGCCGACAGCCGCGTCACCATCTCTTTCGCCGCCTTGTTGGTAAATGTCACGGCAAGGATACCGTGCGGCGAGACCTGCCCCGTACTGATGAGGTAAGCGATACGCGTGGTCAGCACGCGCGTCTTGCCGCTGCCCGCCCCGGCTAGGATCAAGGCGGATCGGGCAGGCAGTTCGACGGCGGCACGTTGTTCTGGATTGAGACCGGAAAGCAGAGAGGAATTCATGAATGGATTATCCCACAAGCATTCGGCCGCACCTCATCACATCGTCTTGCAATGTTATGACGCTATGAATAACAAGGGGACGGCCTCGCATTTAATTTCCGGCCCCCCAATCTTGGCTTCAAATCATTTCGTTTGCTATTCCCCCCAATACAGTCCATAGTGCGGCCCGCGATTCTCAAGTCTGTCGTTGTTGTCTGGTTAGTCTCCGTTACGCGGTAATTCCTTCCTTCATCTTCTTGCCGTCTTGAACTTCGCCCTACACAGGGTTCGTCCCTTTATTTTTTCAAGGAGATTCAAAATGGCAAACGGTACAGTTAAGTGGTTCAACGATTCCAAGGGCTTCGGCTTCATCACACCTTCAAACGGCGGCGACGATCTGTTCGCGCATTTTTCGGCAATCCAAAGTTCGGGTTTCAAGACTCTGGCTGAAGGTCAGCAAGTCAGCTTCGACATCGTTGCCGGCCCTAAAGGTCAGCAAGCGTCGAACATCCGGGCAGCAGAATAATCATGGCCAAGGAAGAGCTTCTCGAGTTCAATGGCGTGGTGGATGAGGTCCTTCCGGACTCCCGCTTCCGCGTCACACTAGAGAACGGTCACCAACTTCTTGCCTACAGCGCAGGGAAGATGCAGAAGAACCATATCCGCATCATCGCCGGCGACAAGGTATCGTTGGAGATCTCTCCTTACGATCTGAGCAAGGGTCGTATCACGTTCCGTCACATCGAAGGTCGCGGTCCATCCGTGCCTCCAGTGAAGCGCCGATACTGATTCCGGTTTGATTCGCCACAGCTAGAAAGCATGAAGCCCGCATTGCGGGCTTCATGCTTTTGGAAGGACGTAAAACGAATCAACCGCTATTACGCAGCCCCGCAGCGATACCGTTGATGGTGAGGTGGATGGCACGCTTCACCTTCTCGTCGCTGTCACCCGCACGATGGCGATAGAGCAAGGCTACCTGCAAGTGGTTGAGCGGATCGATGTACGGTGTGCGCGTGGTGAGGCTGCGCGCCAAGGTGGGGTTGTCTTCCAGCAGATGTGTGGCACCCGTGATGGCGAACAGCATGTCGACGGTGGTCTGCCATTCGGCCTCGATGGCACCGAAGATGCGCGCGCGCAACTCTTCATCCGGCACCAGTTCGGCATAGCGCGAGGCGATACCCATGTCGGTCTTGGACAGCACCATGTCCATGTTTGACAACAGGCCGCGGAAGAACGCCCAGTTCTTGTTCATCGCGCGCAGTTGCTCCAATCCGGCATCACCCTCGCGGGCCACGAATTGTTTGACTGCACTGCCGAAGCCGAACCAGCCCGGCAGGATGGCGCGGTTCAAACTCCAACTGAACACCCACGGGATGGCGCGCAGGTCTTCGATGTTCTGCGTGGCGCGACGTGCAGAGGGACGACTGCCGATATTGAGTTCGGCGATCTCGCGGATAGGCGTGGCGGCAAAGAAATAATCGGTGAATCCCGGTGTCTCGTAGACCAGCTTGCGGTAGGAAGCGAACGCATCGCGGCTCATGCCTTCCATGATGCGGTGGAACTCGGGCATGGTGGAATCATCACCGTGGTGATGCACCATGGTCGCTTCCATGGTAGCGGCGACCAGGATCTCCAGATTGCGGCGACCGATCTCTGGGTCGGAATATTTGCTGGAGATGACCTCGCCCTGTTCGGTGATGCGGATCTGCGCGTTCACGCTGCCGGGGGGTTGTGCCAGGATCGCTTGGTAGCTTGGACCGCCACCGCGACCGACCGTACCGCCGCGACCGTGGAACAGGCGCAGTTCGATGCCGTGCTTCTCGAACACCTTCACCAGATCGACCTCGGCCTTGTACAGCTCCCAGTTCGCGGTGAGGTAACCACCGTCCTTGTTGCTGTCGGAATAGCCCAGCATCACTTCCTGCGTGTTGTCGCGGCTCTTCAGCAGCTCGCGATAGAACGGGATGGAGAACAATTCGTCCATGATGACTCCGCAACCGCGCAAGTCTTCGATGGTCTCGAACAACGGGATGATATTGAGGTGCAGGTCGTTGCCGTTCAGCAGGCCGCTCTGTTGCACCATCAGCGCCACTTCCAGCATGTCGCTCACCGCATCGGTCTTGGAGATGATGTAGTTGGGCAGTGCGTTGCGACCGAAGCGTCTATGGATATCCGCGGCAGCGCGCATCAGGTTCAGCTCGCTCTTGGGTACCGCGGAGAAATTCTCCAGATCGGCGGAAAGCAGCTTGCCTGCTTGTAGGGCGGCGAGCAATGCCTTGCGGCGCGCGGTTTCGTCGAGCTTGGAATAGTCGGCGACGCCCGTATTCGCCAGCAGTTCGCCCACGGTCTGTTCGTGGATGGCGCTGTGCTGGCGCATGTCCAAAGGTGCGAGGTGGAAACCGAACACTTCCGCCGCACGCCGCAGATATGCCATGCGTCCGCGCGACAGATACAGCGCGCCGTGATGTTCCAAAGATTGGATGATGATGTCGAGGTCGGCAATGAATTCTTCCGCCTTGGCATATGGCGCGACATCCTTGCTCACCGGGTGCAAATGCTGCACGTGATGTCCCAGATGTTCAGTAGTGGCGACCAGGCGGGCGTAGATGGTCAGCAAGGCACGACGATAAGGCTCGTCTTCGCGGCTCACTTCTTTATCCGGAGACTGGTTGGCAAATACCTCCAACTCCGGGCTCACATCCACCAAGCGGTCGGACAAGCTAAGGCGCGAGCTCAGGAGATTGGTCTCGGCCAGATAGTAATCCATCACCGTGCCGGAATGGCGCTGTGCCGCATCCAACATCACTTCGTGTGTGACGAAAGGGTTGCCATCGCGGTCGCCGCCGATCCAACTGCCCACGCGCAAGAACGGCGGCAATTCTATGCGTTTGCCGAAGCGCGCCTCGATCTGTTTCTCCAATCCCGCGTACAAACGCGGGATCTCGCGCAGGAAGGTGTAATCGTAGAAAGACAGGCCATTCTTCACCTCGTCCTGCACCGACAGCTTGGTGGTGCGCAACATGCGCGTACTCCACAGGATGAGCACGAAGCGGTGCAGCTTCTCTTCGTTATCCTCCAGCTCTTCCGGCGTCATATCCATGCGGTCACGCTCATCCAGCAAGCTGGAGATGATGAGCTGGCAATTGAGGATGCTCTTGCGTTGAACTTCGGTCGGGTGAGCGGTCAGCACGGGCGAGATGAGCGCCTTGTCGAAGAACGCTTGCACGGCATCGATGCCGAGCTTCTTTTCTTCCACGTGATCCATCACCAGTTGCATGCTGCCTTCCTGCGGCGGCGAACCTGCCTTCAGATGGGCGCGACGGCGGCGATTGTGGTGCAGGTCTTCCGCGATGTTCGAGAGTTGCGAGAAATAGCTGAAAGCGCGCACCACCAGCAGCGTCTCTTCCGGACTCAGAGCATCCAGCATCTGTTCCAATTGCGCACCGTCGCGCTCATCCTGTGTCTTGCGGAAACGCACCGCGGCACGGCGCACGTTCTCGATCAGCGCATAGGTCTCTTCGCCTTCCTGTTCGCGCAGGGTGTCGCCAAGGATACGGCCGAGCAGACGGATATCGTCGCGCAGAGGCGCGTCTTTGCTGGAAAGGTCGATAGGTGCAGAGATCAGGTTCATAAATTCTTCAATGCTTCGTCGGCGCAAAAGCGCGGCGCACCTGCTAGAATGCGCCGCGCTTTTGATTAATAAATTCTAGGAAAACCGATGAGTCAGGCTTCTCTCACTCCCCCATCCCGTTTGGTGATCGCCTCGCGCGAAAGCGCTTTGGCCATGTGGCAAGCAGAACACATACGGGACAGGCTGCGCGCATTATACCCGCAAACCTCCGTCAGCATCTTGGGCATGACCACCCAGGGCGACCAGATCCTCGATGTCACGCTGTCCAAGATCGGCGGCAAGGGCTTGTTCGTGAAGGAACTGGAGACCGCGCTGGAGAACGGCAGCGCCGACATCGCCGTGCACTCGCTCAAGGACGTGCCGATGAACCTGCCGGACGGTTTCGCACTGGCCTGCATCGGTGAACGCGAAGACCCGCGCGATGCCTTCGTCTCCAACAAGTTCGACAATCTGGCCGCCTTGCCTGCGGGTAGCGTGGTCGGCACCTCCAGCCTGCGCCGCGAAAGCCAACTGCGCGCCCGCTTCCCGCATCTGAAGATCGAACCGCTGCGCGGCAACGTGCAGACCCGTCTGCGCAAGCTGGATGAAGGCCAATATGCGGCCATCATCCTGGCCGCTGCCGGCCTGAAACGTCTGGGGCTGGGCACCCGCATCCGCGCCGTCATCTCCAGCGAAGACAGCCTGCCCGCCGTAGGCCAAGGCGCGCTGGGCATCGAGACCCGCGCCGATCGTCCGGATTTGAAGGCGGTGCTGGCTCCCCTACACCATGCCGATACAGCGGCCTGCGTCCTGGCAGAGCGCGCCATGAGCCGCGCTTTGGCCGGTAGTTGCTCGGTACCGTTGGGCGGCTTCGCCGAAGTACAGAATGGCAAGCTGCGCATGCGCGGTTTCGTCGCCACACCCGATGGCTCACGCTTGCTGCGCGCCGAACAGATCGGCGACATCAGCCAGCCGGAAACCTTGGGCGATGCCGTCGCACAGGATCTTCTGAGACAAGGGGCAGGGGAGATTCTTGCCGCCTTGAATGGCTGATACGTCCCTTAAAGGACTGAACATCGTCGTCACGCGCCCGCGTGAACAAGCGGTTGGACTGACCCAAAGCATCACACAACTCGGCGGCAACGTAATCCAGTTTCCCTTGCTGGAGATAACGCCCGCCGCCGATACGTCCAAATTGCACAACCTCAAGCAACATCTCCTCTCTTACGATCTGCTCGTCTTCATCAGCCCGAACGCAGTCAAATATGGCATGGCGACACTCGGTACTGTGCCCGATACCGTGCGCGTCGCCACCATCGGCCAGAGCAGTGCGCAGGCGCTGCGCGGTCTTGGCATCGCCCGGGTCATCGCGCCGACCGAGCGTTTCGATAGCGAAGCCTTGCTCGCCTTGCCGGCATTGCAGAGCGTATCAGGCATGAAAATAGCGATATTGCGCGGCAACGGCGGGCGTGAGCTGCTGGGCGATACCCTGAAGGCGCGCGGCGCCCAAGTGGACTATGTGACTTGTTACCAACGCAGCAAGCCCGAGTTAAATGCGGACGGCCTGTTGAAAGCCACGCCCCATGCCATCAACGTGACCAGCAGCGAGGCCTTGGGCAATCTTTGGCAAGCGTTGTCCGAACCATTCAAGACCACTTTTGCGAATCTTCCCTTGTTTGTTCCTCATGCCCGTATTGCCGAGCTGGCGCGTCAACAAGGCTGGCAAAACATCATCCTGACCGATGCCGGAGATGACGGATTGCTCGCGGCTTTGGTAGCATGGGGCAAGCAATCTCACCAGTGAGCACATAATGAGCGAAACCATCCCCTCTCAACCCGCAACCGATCCCGCGCCCGCCACTCCCGTCACCCCGCCTGCACCGGTCAAGGCCGCGAGCGGCAATCCCGTCGGGAATCTGATCTCGCGCATGACTCTTACACAGCTCACATTGGCCGCGTTGGTCGTCGTCTTCGTATGGCAGTGGTTGGATGCGCACTACCAGCTCAATCAGGTGCAACAGGAAGTCGCGCGTCGCTTGGCCGAAGTGGAAGGCAGTAGCAAGGCGAACCAAACCTTGGTCACACAGAATCAGGAGTTGGTACGTGAGTTGGGAGGCAAACTGAGTTTGTTGGAAAACAAGTTCGCCGAGACACAGAGTCAGCGCGCCGCGCTCGATGCGTTGTATCAGGAAATGTCCAGCAGCCGCGACCAGACCGCTTTGGCCGATGTGGAACAGATGGTACTCATCGCCGATCAACAGTTGCAATTGTCGGCCAACGTGAAAGCGGCACTGATCGCCCTGCAACATGCCGAAGGCCGTTTGCAACGCTTGGATCGCCCTGCATTCAGCGGTATGCGTACTCGCATCAATAGCGATATCGAACGCTTGCGCGCACTGCCCAGCATCGACGTACCTGCCATCAATCAACAACTCGACAAACTCATCGTCATCGCCGACACCATGCCGCTGGCGCAGGATGCGCGCATCCAAACCTTGCACGTTGCCGCAGCGCCGTCCGCAGATAGCGCGTGGTCTCGTTTCTGGCGCGAGCTGTGGCAGGAATTGCGCGGTCTGGTACGCATCGAGAACACCCAGCAAGCCGAGATGCCTTTACTGTCTCCCACGCAGACCTTCTTCCTGCGCGAGAACTTGAAACTGCGCTTGATTTCGGCCCGCCTGGCTTTGCTATCGCGTGACGAGTTGAGCTTCCAGCGCGAGTTGAGTTCGTCACAAGCATGGGTCAACCGTTATTTCGACAGCAAATCGAACGAGGCATCGCAAGCCTTGGCTTCTATGCAGAAACTGGCCTCTGCCAACATCACACTCGATGTGCCGGACATCAGCGGTAGCCTAGAAGCCGTGCGCAACTATCGTGCGACTCATGAGCGAGGTGCCCGATGAAATTCCTCATCTGGCTGTTGGCGCTATTCGCCGCCGCGGTGGCAGTGACCTTACTCTCGCACAATGATGGTTACGTGCTGTTCGTACATCCACCCTATCGCATGGAGATGTCGTTGACGATGTTCGTGTTCGTGATGCTCGTCGTTTTTATCGCCGCTTATCTGTTGGTGCAGCTCATCTCCTCGGCCGTCCAACTGCCCCGATATGTTCGAGCCTTCCGTGCAGAGCGTGCGCAGAGCAAAGGCCGCGCCGCCATGCTGGAAGCACTGACCGCATTTTTCGAGGGTCGTTATGCTGCTGCGGAGAAAGCGGCCGTGAAAGCGATGGAGCTGGGTGAGAACTCGGGGCTTAATTCCATCATCGCGGCGCGCGCCGCGAACGAACTGCGTGAATTCGAAAGGCGCGATGCCTATCTTGCCGATGCGGAAGGCAAGACGGTGGGTGAGCAGACCATGAAGCTCATGGCCAAGGCCGAGTTCCAGCTTGACCAGAAACAACCGCAATCCGCGCTCAGTTCGCTCAAGGCACTGAGCGATTCCGGCATCCGCAAGCACATCGGTGCACTCAACCTCGAACTCAGGGCACAGCAGCAGTCGCGCAACTGGGACGCCGTGCTCGACGTGGCGAACCAGTTGGAGAAACGCAACGCGATCAACTCCACCATGTCCGCGCAGATGCGCCAGCAAGCGTGGCTGGAGAAGGTAAAGGCGTGTGCGCAAGACGGCGAGATGCTGCGTGCCGTGATGAAAGAGATGCCCAATGAATTCAAACACCGCAACAAAGTGGCGATCGAAGCGGCGAAAGCCTTCAAGCAACTCGGTGAATGCGCGGTCGCGCGCAACCTGTTGACTGAGAGCCTGAACACCGAGTGGAGCAGTGAATTGGTCGCGCTGTACGGCGACTGTCTGGAAGGCAGCGTGATCGCACAGATCGATCAGGCCGAGCGCTGGTTGAAGATACATCGCGACGATGCAGGCTTGTTGCTGGCCTTAGGCAAGCTTTGCCTGCATCAAGAGTTGTGGGGAAAAGCACAGAACTATCTGGACGCCAGCATCAGTGTGCAACCCGGCCGCGAGGCCTACAACGCCTTGGCGAAACTGGCGGAGAAGCTGCACAAGCCGGATGAAGCCTTCAAGTATTACCAGCAGGCCAACAAGCTTGTGAGTGTGGACTAGAAGCCTCTGTTAAGTCTTTGGTACGAAAGTGAATGCGTCGGAGTAGAACGCATCATTGGGCAAACCGCGCTGTGTGGTGAAGTCGCGATGAGCCGCTTCCACCACCACCGGTGCGCCGCAGGCGTACACCGCATAGCTCGAAAGATCCTTGAAGTCCTCCAGCACGGCCTGATGCACGAAGCCCGTGCGACCGCTCCACTGCTCGTCGGAAACGACAGGCGTGAATTTGATGCCGTGTTCCGATTCCCAGCCTTTGATCTTGTCCAGCATGTAGAGATCGGACGCTTTGCGCACGCCCCAGTAGAAATGCATCTCGCGTTTGAAGCCAATCTTGATCGCATGCTCGATGATGGCTTTGACCGGCGCGAAACCGGTACCGCTGGCAACGAACACGATGGGCTTGTCTGAATCCTCGCGCAGGAAGAAGGTGCCCAGCGGCCCCTTGATGCGCAGGATGTCGCGCTCTTTCATGCTGTTGAACACATGATGGGTGAACGTGCCACCGGCGATGTTGCGGATGTGCAATTCTAGCAATGCATCGTCGTGCGGTGCGTTTGCCAGTGAAAAGGCACGAGGCTTGTCGTCCTTTTGCAGGATCTCAATGTACTGACCCGCAAGGAATTGCAGACGCTCGTTGGCGGGTAATTTGAGGAAAATGACCATCACATCATCTGCCACCTTATGCATCTTCTCTACACGGCATGGCAACATCTTCACGGGGATGTCCTGTGCACGGCTGACTTCGTGGCTCTCGATGACCACATCGGATAGCGGCTTGGCGCAACAGAACAGTGCCATGCCTGCGGCCTTCTCTTCTTCGCTCAAGGTGTACGCCGGTGCATCGCCGTAATCGACCTTGCCCTCCACGATCTTGCCTTTGCACACACCGCACGCGCCGTTGCGGCAACTGTATGGCAACACATAACCATGCTCCAAGGCAGCTTCCAGAATGGTTTCGTCTGCCTCGATCGGAAAACTGTGGCTGCTCGGCTGAATGGTGGTCTTGAAGCTCATGGCGGTCATCTCGATTTATGAGGGGCGCGATTTTAACGCATAATCCAAATATGGAACGCTTACTCATCATTGGCTGCGGGGATATCGCACTACGCACTCTTCCTCTCTTGCAAGAACGTTACCGTCTTTACGCATTGGTACGCGATCCAACCAAGTTCGCGAAACTGCACACGCTCGGTGTCACCCCCATTTTGGGCGATCTGGACGATCGGAACAGTCTCTCCAAGATTGCTGGTTTGGCCGACGTCGTCTTGCACCTCGCCCCTCCCGCGCACCAAGGGCTGTTCGATATGCGCACCCGCAATTTGTTGGCGAATTTATCCGCCGGACTGTTGCCGTCGCGTCTCATCTACATTAGCACCAGCGGGGTATATGGCGATTGTGGCGGAGACCGCGTCAGCGAGACGCGCCCTGTGAATCCACAGTCCGGGCGTGCGAGACTTCGGGTCAGTGCCGAGCAACAGATCCGCACATGGGCGATACGCAACCATGTGAGTGCGAACATCCTGCGCGTGCCCGGTATCTATGCGGCAGACCGCTTACCGTTGGAGAGACTGCGCGCAGGCACACCCGCCATCGTGGCGAACGAAGACGGCTACAGCAACCACATCCATGCCGACGATCTGGCGCGCATCGTCATCGCCGCCCTGCGCCATGCCAAACCCAACCGCGTGTATCACGCCGTGGATGACGATGAGATGAAGATGGGTGATTACTTCGATATCGTCGCCGATGCGTTCAAACTACCGCGCCCGCCGCGCTTGCCCCGGACGGAGGTTCAACGCACTGTGTCGCCGATGATGTGGTCGTTCATGAACGAGTCTCGCCGATTGACGAATGTGAGAATGAAACGAGAGTTGGTAGTGAAGCTGCTGCATCCGACGTTAAAGCCTCAGAAAGATTGAGGGAGCCAAATGGCTCCCTCAAGATGATGCTGCATCCAGTTACTGATTATTTCCAGACAGCCTGACCGTTGCCTGCCTTGATCTTGCTCTTCCAAGCATCGCGGATCATCTTGGTGACGTTCTCGGGTAGCGGCACGTAGTCCAAGTCGCTCGCCATCTTATCGCCTGCCGCTGTGAAGGCGAAGTCGAAGAATTTCAACGTCTCCAGTGCGACATTTGCCTTGTCTTGGCTCTTGTGCATCAGGATGAACGTTGCGCCGGAGATAGGCCAGCTTTCTTTGCCGGGCTGATTGGTCAGCATCATGTAGAAGCCTTTGTCGGCATCCCATTTGGCATTGGCCGCAGCCGCTTTGAAGTTAGGCGCATCCGGCGTAACGAAGTTGCCTTCGCGGTTCTTCAGTTGCACGTAGGACATCTTGTTCTGTAGTGCATACGCATATTCCACATAGCCGATGGAATTCTTGATGCGTTGAACGTAAGAAGCGACGCCTTCGTTACCCTTGCCGCCCGTACCGACCGGCCAAGCGACAGCGGAGTCGTTACCGACCGCACGTTTCCAGTCGAGGCTCACTTGCGATAAGTAAGTGGTGAAGATGTAAGTGGTGCCCGAACCATCGGAGCGGTGAACCACGGTGATCGGTGCATCCGGCAGTGCAACCCCTTGGTTGTCCGCAGCGAGCTTGGGATCGTTCCATTTGGTGATTTTGCCCATGAAGATCGCGGCCAACGTCTCAGCCGTCAATTTTAATTGACCCGCTGCCACGCCTTCCACGTTGACCACCGGCACCACACCGCCGATCACGGTTGGGAACTGGGTCAGACCTTCGAAATCGAGTTCTTCAATCTTCAATGGCTTATCGGAAGCGCCGAAATCGACGGTCTTCGCTTTGATCTGCTTGATGCCGCCACCGGAGCCGATGGATTGATAGTTCATGCCTACGCCGGTCTGTGTCTTGTAGGCATCGGCCCACTTAGAGTAGACGGGATACGGGAAGGTCGCGCCTGCGCCGGTGATGTCGACGGCAGTAGCAGACCCGGCGGAAAGCAACATCGCGGTGATGCCGATGCTGCCGAGGATTCGTCCAACTGTTTTCATATGATTCTCCAAAATTGGTGAGGGTGCGTTGTTACTAGCTAAACGCCAGTGGACGGCACTGTAGTGACCTAGTGTTACAGAATGATGACGGAATATCCCGAATAACCCCGGCCTGGTCGCTGCGTTGTCCGGTATCTGGCTGTCATCAACAAATCATCTAAATGTCATCAATATTTCGCACATCGCCGCGACACTGCGCGGCATGCAAAAGGTATTCTGTCATTGGCGCTGGTTGGTCCCGCTACTGCTGTGGAGTGCGGACGCAAATGCTTGGGGGCTGTACACCCATGTATATTTCGCCCAGATGTTGTTATGGGCTGTCCCGCTCACCGATTCGCGCTATCGTCGCGCCATCAAGAATTTCCCCCAACTGGTGTTGGCGGGGGCCTGCCTTCCCGATCTGGCGATATTGAGCCAACGACCCTGGGGAGAACCTTTCTCCACCACCCATCAATGGCAACGTGCGCGCAAATTGCTGGACGATGCCAAGAGCGATGAGGAATACGCGCTGTCTTTAGGATTCGCCAGCCACCTGCTGGTGGACGTGATCGCACACAATCACTTCGTCCCGGCGCACGAAAAGATGTGGGGCAACATCCCGCTGCTGACACACGCTGCATGTGAATGGGCGATGGATATGCACATCCGCCCGCAATTATTCGCTCAACCTGCCGAGTTGATGCGCACTCATCGTGAAGCACTGGCGCACTACGTTTCCACTCATTTCGAGTGCCCGCATAGCTTGGCGATACGCGGTGTGGACGTGCTCGCGGGTGCTGAGAGCTTGTTGCGCACCAGCCGTTTGTCACACCTGTGTTACCACGCGGCGAACCGATTGGATGCGAGGATGCAGCGACGCTTCAATTACTACTTGAGCGAGACAGGCGTACGCCTGGCCCACATCGACCGCATCTTGTTGGGAGAGTTGCCGTTGTGGGATCCCGATCCGCAGGCGGATGATCCCGTGTTGCGTCAGCGCATCGCACTGATGACTCCTCTGCAATTACGCCATCGCATCCCCCTGCCGCAGGATGTGTTCAGCCTTCCCTAGTGTCGAGACCTTGAAACAGTGAGTTCAGAGCGCGAGTGAACCGAATGCGAGTGCGGCACCCAGCGCGGCACCTGCGATGACATCGCTGGGATAGTGCAGGCCAAGTATCGGGCGTGACAGTGCGACCAGCGTGGCGAAAGGCACGACCAACCAGTACAGCGCGGGAAAGTAAGCGACAGCGACGATGCTGAACGCGACCGCGTGCATGGTGTGACCGGAAGGAAAGCTGAACTGATCGAGCGCCTTGCCGACGCGGACGATAGCGGGATAGACGTTGTAAGGGCGCGGACGCAGTGTCTTACCCTTGATGAGTTTGTAGATGAGGGTGCTGACTAATCCAACGGCGAGCATATGTAATACGGCAGATAGAGCCGCTGCCTGGTAACTCAACAACAGCGCGATCATCAATGTGTACCAGAACACCCCGTCACCCAAGCGACTGGCCAGCCTGAACACACTGCGCACGGAAAGGTGGCGACTCTGCCGATTGCAGAAGACGCAGAGGGCTACGTCGAAATCATTAATCAGTTGCAGTGGAGAGTTCGGGTTGGCCATGTTTGGCTCCTCGGGCAAGCACCGTGTCGTTCAGCGTCGCTTCTAACTGCCCCATGATGCGTTCCCAAGTCTGGGATTCCATGGTGTGGCGTGCGGCATGGCGCAGACGATGCACGCGCGCCATATCGGTGATGAGTGCTTTGGATTGGGCGATGAATGCCTCGGTATCGGCGAACGGAACGAGCAAGCCGTTCATGTCGTGGCGGATATGTTGGTTGGCAGCGGCGTAATCGAAAGCCACAGTCGCCAGCCCGCTGGCCATAGACTCGACGGTGACATTGCCATAGGTCTCGGTCAGGCTAGGGTAGAGGAAGATGTCGCCGGAAGCATAATGTTGCGCCAGTGCTTCACCTGTCTGCATGCCGGCAAAGATCACGTGCGGATGCTGCTTTTGCAACTCGGCTCGAGCCGGTCCGTCCCCCACCATTACCAACCTGGCCAAGGGATGGGTCCTGCGCATCTGCTCAAACGCCTGGATCACGACATGCAAGTTCTTTTCCGGCGCGATGCGGCTTACCAGCATCACCACCGGCGTCTCTTCGTCCGCTCCCCAACTACCGCGCAAGTAGTCACTACGCTTGGCGGGATGGAACAACTCGGTATCCACGCCGCGTGAGACCACGATCACGTTTTGGTAGCCCGCCTGCTCGAGTTGCCGTTGTAACGAATCGGTAGGCACTATGGTGCAAGCTGCTTTGTTGTGGAAGCGGCGCAGATAAGACGCGATAGGCTTTTTCAACCAGCCGATACCGTAGTGCTGGGTATAGCTGTGAAAATTGGTGTGGAAATCCGTGCTCACCGGGATGTTCAATTTGCATGCGGCGGAAAGTGCAGACCATCCCAGTGGCCCTTCAGTGGCGATGTGAACGATGTCCGGTCTTTGCTTCTTCCAAAGCCGCACGAGCAATCCTTTGGCGGGCAATCCCACCTTCAACTCTGGGTAACCCGGAATCGGCATGCCCGACACCAAGGTCTCGCGATAATTTACCTGCTCGCCACAGACATCGTTCTTGCCTTGGCGCGGGCGGAACATATGGATACGATGCCCGCGCTGGCGCAAACCGTGCACCATGCGGCCAACGGTGATAGCGACGCCATTCACCTCGGGCAGATAGGTTTCGGTCACCAGCGCGATATGCAAGGGCGCTGACACTCGGAGGGTTTTGTTTGGTGTATTCATGCCGCACATCGTGGCGTGCGCGCATGAACCTTTGATGAATACTTCTTGAAGAGTTTGTTACGCCAGCAACACCAAACTCCACACCACGATCACATTGATGAGACTCACCAGCACGGCCGAGCTGCCGATGTCTTTGGCACGCTTGGCAAGATCGTGGTTCTCCAGCGAGATGCGATCCACGGTGGCTTCGATCGCCGAATTGAGCAACTCCACCATGATGACCAACAACACACTGCCGATCATCAGCGCCTTGCCGATGTAAGTGACCGGAAACCAGATCGCCAGCGGGATGAGGAGGGCGGCGAGTAACACTTCCTGTCTGAACGCATCTTCATGTTTGTAGGCAGCGCGGAATCCAGCCAGTGAATACCCGAATGCGTTCATCAAACGACGCAAACCTGTTTTACCCTTGTACGGACTTTCCATTGATTAGTTTATGAAATATTTGTTAAGTAAGTAATAAGTGTCATTCACCAAGGTGTTGCCCGCTGCGTGACCTGTAATTGTTCACAAAGCTCACTTGAAGAATGCTTTGATCCAGCCGCCGTCATTATTCCTTGCTCTCTCGGCGATCACGCCCAGCAAGCTATCCTTTACCTCTGCCACATATGCCATGTCATCACGCTTGATGTGATGTATGAGCCAGATACCGAGCATGGCGTGCAGCTCTTCGGCGATATTTTCTCCACTATTGTGTCTTTCCTGATATTTCTCTATGCGCTTGACGAACATGCCGTGAACGCCCTTGTGGGGTTTTGCATACAAATATCCCGCTGCTTCCTGCAAACTTTCCTCGAAAGCAAAGTGCGACATTGTGTAGTCCACCAGCTCGTCCAGTACCCGCCCGATCTGCAGGCGGTTCGGTTGTTGGATTGCATCCTGTAGCTGGTTGATGTAATCCACAATCCTCATGTGTTGATTGTCAATCACATCAATTCCCGTGCTCAAGTCACTGGTCCATATGATTTTCAAGGCGGTTCCTTTCAAGTGCATGCGGTTGTCCGGATGAAATAATCTGCTCGAAATGCGATTCGGATTGCTTCAGTGCGGTCTTAAGAGACTTGGGAAGCAGGCAACGCGCGGCCACGTGAGCGGGTGACGTTTCTCCAAGCAATAGATTTTCCAGATAGGCGATCTGGATCCCGTTCCGCAGTTCTGTATCGGCGCAATCGAACAGTCTGCCGATAAAGGAAAAATGCCTGCTCACGGTGTACAAATCAAAACGCCTGATGGCATCTTTGGTGGCCACGGTCATGACACCTATCTCCAGAGGCAGGATGCCGAAATCGCTTTCGTCAATGCGTGCGGCAACTTCCGGAAAATACAAAGTGAGCTGGTAGATAAAATCGGCGCGCCCGTGTGACGAGATACGCATGGAAGAAAATGCGCCGAAGTCCGCCGGAAAGTGGGATGCGGATTTGACCCCGCCCATTGAGAAGGATGTTTGCTGAACCATTGGCTGCCTCCTTTCGTAATCAGTTACAAAACCATATAGCGCAAATGGTAATCAGGCCGTGTTACATGGTGATTGCAATAAAGTTGCAGCAAAAAAAACGCGCACCGAGGAGATGCGCGCAAAGGAGGAGATGGATAAAGACGCTGTGTTAAGTGGCTTGGCGCAAGAAATGTTTGGCGTAGCGTGCGTTCATGCGTGACACCGGCATCAGGATGAATACGTCCGCACAGTTGAAATCAGGATCCCATGCGGGTTCGCCCGCGACATAAGCACCCAAGCGCAAATAACCCTTGATGAGCGGAGGGATGATGACGTCCAGATCCTGATTCAGCGACTCCAAGGGCAGACGGCAGTGCGGGAACACGTGGTATTCAGCCGGTGCGGCATGCAGTTTGGATATCTTGTTGTAGACGCTGGCGGCATAGTGACCCCCGTCGCCCATGCTGATACTGGCGCAACCGATAAGATATTCGTGATTGTTCTTGGTGATGTATTCCGCCAAGCCGCTCCACAACTGGGTGATGGTCGCACCGTCGCGGTAATCCGGATGCACACATGAGCGTCCGACCTCGACCATGCGGTCACGCAGATGCATCAGGCGTGACAGATCGAACTCGGTCTCGGAATAGTAGCCGCCTGCGTTGACAGCTTGCGCGGGCGGCAGGATGCGGTAAGTACCCACGACTTTTTCGTTACTGTGATCGCGCACCAACAGGTGATCGCAATAGTGATCGAAACGGTCGATGTCCAGCCCCAAGTCTGCACTGGGAAGATTCGCCCCCATCTCTTCGGCGAATACTTTGAAGCGGATACGCTGCGCTGCCTCCAGATCGGCTTGGGTCCGCGCCAGGCTATGAGTGAGTCTGCGTTGTGATTCGCGTTCTTGTTGTTTTATCAGATCCAGCAAGGTCATGCTCCTATCGAGTTGATAGGAGCAGATTACGTTTCCGATGTTGCGCAAGCGTTAACGCAATATGAAGATTTGGTGAAGATGCTAGCGGTGTCTCCGGTCGCGCTCGTATGCCAGCGTGGTGTACAGCAACACACAATAGAGAGATTGGAAATGCTGATTTGCGCCCGCTCTGGCGGAAGATGCCTGAACAGGCGTGTATTCGCGCGCGGCCAAAGTGGCGGAGAGCTGCATGGCTTCCAATGCGGTGCTGATTTGTTGGCGCGCTCGGGTTGCCAGTTCGCGTCTATCCACACCGCGCACATCCAGTGCGGGCGTCAACAACAAGCGCACCTGAAGTTGCGGAGAACACAAGATGCGCCAGATGGATTGCCCGAGTGAGACCTCATCGATGTAGGCCGCATCGTGGCTGCGTTCACCGCGCCGGTTCTGATAACGAATGGCAATGGGGTGCACTTGTGACCATGCATCGATGGCGGGCTGCAACAGGGACGAGTGGAAGTGTGCGACCTGTGCGCCGTCGGTCGTCGTGCCTTCGGGGAACACTGCCAACGATTCGCCCTGCTGCAATAGTTCGGCCATGTTCATATTGACACGTGCAGCCGAGCGCATCTTGCCGCGCTCGATGAACAGGGTCTGGGCGCGTGCGCACAACCATCCGATGAACGGCCAACTGCGCACTTCAGATTTGGCGACGAAGCGCATCGGTATCACCGAGTTGAGGACGAACACATCCAGCCAAGAGATATGGTTGGACACGATCAGCCCGGGATGGCCATCCTGTATCTTGCCTTTCGCGGCGAACGCCACGCGGATATTCAAGACCGCCAACAAACCAGCCGACCATCTTTGCAAGATGCGGCGGCGAGACTGCAAACCGAACCACGGATAGGCGATGGCCAATATCAAGCCGTAGCCAAGATGTATGGCAAGTCGGATGGCGCGCAAGCTGGCCACCAAGCCACGAGAATTAATATTCACGATATCCGCTCAATCGTCGGAGAACACGAACAGCGTGCAGAGAAATGACAGCGTTGCATCGAATCCCTTATGCATCAAAAGCTCAAGGATGCTCGACGAGTCGTTCCATGTATGTATTTGCACGGTGGCTTTTCTCATTGGATTTGCGCTCCTGTTTTGTGAGTGGCGGTGCGGTGTCCAAGGAACAAGCTATTGCCGGGCATGCGCTTGGCCATCTTCTTGGCATCCGCCATCGCGGAAGAAACTGCGTGATGCGAGATGAACTGGCGCGGCGCAACTTGAATCGCGCCGATAGAGAGCGTAGTCAATGGATATATCTTGGCGATGCCGTCGCGTCCTTCGCTGCTGTATCCACCCGCGGTCAAATGTGCTTCCTCAAACATGAGCGAAGACGCTTGACCGAATGAGTGCAGCGCATGCTCACAACGCGATCTCCAATCGCGACTCTGCATCAACAAGATGAAGTCATCACCGCCGATATGCCCGATGAAATCCAGCTTGGGGTCGCATGCCCAATTCAGGATACGACCCGTCAGTTGGATCATCTCGTCACCTTTGCGATAGCCATAGGTATCGTTATAGGGTTTGAAATGGTCAAGATCGCAATAGCACGCCACAAAGGGCGTATTGGTATGCAGCAACTTTTCAATGTATTGATCAATGGGGACGTTGCCAGGCAACAAGGTGAGAGGATTGGCATAGCGTGCCGCTTCCAATTGCATCCGGGTCAATTCGCGCAACAAGTCCTGACCGGAG
The DNA here is from genome assembly GCA_029850565.1 of Gallionella sp. Classification (GTDB taxonomy): domain Bacteria; phylum Pseudomonadota; class Gammaproteobacteria; order Burkholderiales; family Gallionellaceae; genus Sideroxyarcus. Next base: position 19,989 of record JARCRR010000127.1, read on the forward strand.
GCTACGCCGACATATCGCTCATTCTCGGTGACGATGAAACCATCCGCAAAATGGCGGCTATCGGCCTCGACCAGAAAATGACTCAACTCTTCGACAGGCATACTTCTGTCCACCAACAAGGGATCAGACTGTATGAAATCCCCGCAGGGCTGCCTGCCATGCAACTCGCGTTGAGCCACTTTGGCAAAGCGTTCAATGAAGCAAAAGCGATTGATGAATCCCAACGGCTTGCCGTTCTTCACCACTGGAATGATGCGCAATGCAGAGTCAGTCGAAAAGCGCTCAAAGATATGGTCGTTAGGCGAATCGGGATGCGCCGGTTCGATATAGGTCAACAAATGAAAAGCCGTTGCATGCGAGCGATAACCCAAATCGCTATTAGGAAAAATCGGGATATTGGCTGTATTGAGAATGCAATTCGTATCGGCCGAGGGCAAAGTCAGCGGCGTATGATTGGGACGCGCGATGAAATAACCCTGCCCGAGCCCAATACCGATATCTTTGATTACACGCAACTCGGCCTCGGTCTCTACCCCTTCTGCAATGACTCTTGTCCCGCAACTTTCGGCGATTTGTTGAATCGACTTCAAAAACTGCAACTTGATCTGGTCATGATCCACGTCTTGCACAAAGTGCATGTCGATCTTCACAAATTCAGGGCGCAGTTCGGACCACAAACGCAAACTAGAGAAACCCTCACCCAGATCGTCAATAGCGATCTTGAATCCCATTGAGCGGTAATGCATCAACGCGCTACGCATCGCAGCAAAGTCATAGGTCGGCTGGTTCTCTGTAATTTCGATGACGACCCGTGACGGATCGATATTGAGTTCTTTCAAGAACGCCAGCGTCTGTCCATTCTTGAAGCTCGGGTCGGCCAGCGTCTGTGGGCTGACATTGAGAAACAGATTGCCCGGCAAGTTCTGTGTGGCAAAAGCTTCCAGCACCGTTTGGCGAGACAGCATTTCCACCTCTAGCAACAAGCCCTCTCTGGTTGCCGCAGCGAACAGATTCACAGGCGAATGCAGCGTGCTATCCGATGGTCCGCGTATCAGCCCCTCGAATCCGAGAAACTCGCCACTCTTAAGATCAAGAATAGGTTGAAACAAGGCTGTCAGTTTGCGTCGCTCAATGATCTCGCGCAGCGGGGTCATCGCAGGCGCAGCTTCTTTCGCGTGAATCAAGCTCGATATGAATTCAGCGCGCGGTGATCGCGGGATGGCTCGCAAGAACTCCGAAGGCAGAATGGGAGAGCGATAGTATTCGTTGGGCAGTATGGTGGCGGACATGGGACGCTCCTTTGTGCTGTGCTATGGCAAGCACGGTAGCGCCGACGTGTTACGCCGATATGAAGGATGTATGAATTTTGGAGTACCAATACGACTCGCCCGCTTATGCATGTTCTATAAGCGCTATGGAGAGGAGAGCGGGATTTGCGTGGCATGAGGCTCATGGATAGGTCCCATGAGCCTCAATGATCGGGGGGAACTACTTACCCTGCTCGTCTTTAGGCTTGGCTGTCTTCTTGGTCTTTTCGACCGCCTTGGACTTGGCGGGAGATTTGGCTTTCTCTTCAGGCTTTGCTACTGGCTTGGCCTTTTTTGCTTCCTTATTCTTTTCTTTGCCTTCGCTCTTTTTGTTCAAAGCGGCCATCATCTTGCGCCATTCTTGGAGCTGTTCATCTTCCAGTTCCATCTGTAAAGCCAAGGCTTCGTCCCTGCTCAATTTGTCCTTTTCCAACCTGCGGGGCAACTTGCCAGTCATTCTGGACAGTAAACGTTCTGCTTCGACCTTGGTCAGTTTCTTTACTTTTTCCGCATACAGCGGGTTGCTTAATTTCGGCATTACCTAATCCTCCCAATATTTTTAAATCGCCACCAAGTGGCGAGCATTCTTTCTCAATCCGACCCCACTGTTTTGAGCATATCTATTCGGCATGCGGAACTCAATTGTAATAATTTCTTCATTCAGCCCGCCGTGACTGCTGGACTGATCTGTTCGTTTAAGTCTGCCACGACTGAATTGAAGTGCCGCATCATTCGATGCGTATGGCGAACCATGCCTTGGTAGAACCGATACATCAAGAGAGGATTGGCATAGATGAGGCTCTCAAACTTGGTGCGATCCAAACTCAATACTTGTGTTGGCTCCAACGCAACCACAGTCAATTTGACTGTGGAAATAGATCTGCCCGAAAAAGTGATGATGCCGGCCAAGTCGCCCGGATTCACCACAAAGATCGAATGCAAACCTTCTTCGCTGTCGATCCGCACTTCGATGCGCCCATGCACCAGGATAAAGAGATTGTCAGAATGCTCATCTCTCGGCTTCGTAATGATGTCGCCGCAACTGACGTGACGTGTGCTCAGCAGAGACAGCACGATCTCGATCTCGTCACTGCTCAATTCCTCCAGTAACGGCGAGTTGCTTAATATGGTTTTGATTTGCGTCATTGAGCGGCTCCCTTCTCGGGCGAGATAGAGCTGGAGTGCAGATTATCAACTGTCGGAGATCATTGAAGTGACCGCCGGGATAGCGACGATAACGGCAAAAACACAACTGACACACCATCGAACGATCATGGCTAGCGTGGAATCTGCATTTTTCATTTAGAGCCTCTCTAGTGTGTCGCCAAATACTGCTTGGGCTTATGAAACCAATTCACAGCTCATCATTTAGTCCGTTCGCAGTCTGCCAAGGGATTCTTACTGATTGATTAATTCGGTGTGAATTATTTAATTCAGAAACTCCTCTCAATCAGTTGCTGCAGCGCTTTGACAACATGTCTTTGTTCTTCTCAGCCAGTTGGGCGATTGCGCCGAACCTGGCTATAAGGCCATTTTTGGCGAAATGATCGATGACGAACAAAGGGATCACCGTATCCGGCTCCCAGATTCCCTGAAAGCGAAAGGTGCTTCCTTGAGGATGGGGATCGATATGCCAATTCCCGTCGAATCTTTTGGAATCCCCGGCCAATTGCGTAAAAGAGATTCCTTCGATGGGAAGCTCTTTGAATTTCATTCTGGAATGCACACGAACACGCAAGAACAATACTTGCTCGTCCGCCGTGCGATCGACCATGACGGTATCTGTGGATTGCCTGACTGAAATGGATTCAATCACGCCAGGCAATTCTTTCGCTGCCTCATAGTCGGTCAGATAGTGATATGCCGCGCACTTTGTTAACGACGAATCGAATCTGGCGGCCAAAGAGTAGATGCTCCCGACTCTGTTTACTTCGACCTGCAATCCGGGGTGATAGGTATCGGACCGCGCTGTACCGGCCGCGAGGAGCAGAAGAAGAAACAAGATGCGCTTGTGCATGGGGCATCTTTATAGAAGATATTTATGACGCGTGAATGACTATAAAACGTCATCCATATGACAGATCGGGCACGACACTCCGCCAAATTAAGCAAGGGTGAACCGAACCGATCTTTGGCGAAAACCACAAAAGAAAACGGGCCTCCGAAGAGGCCCGTTCAACTTCTTAACTAACTGAGGAGCTTAGTTTAGAAAGAGTGGCTTACACCTGCACCGAAACCGGACAGCTTGGCACCGGCTGCGCTGGTAATAGTATTGCCAGCGGAGAAGTTGTAATGACCGTATTTTGCATTAGTCAGTTGAGAGTACATTACGTAAGCTTCTGTGCGCTTGGAGAAGTTGTAACCATAACGCAGAGAAAGTTGAGTTGCGCCAGTGTCTTTGTAAGAACCCAAGTCACCCATCTTTACGAATGCGCCGCCGAAACGGTGGGCATCCATCTT
>JARCRR010000128.1 GCA_029850565.1 Gallionella sp.
CACATCATGGGCGGGCCGATGATGGGCGTGGACTTGCCTGCAGGCACGGTAGGTATCACCAAGGCGACCAATTGCATCATCGAATCGTCGCCCAAACTGTTCCCGCCGCCGCCCCCCGCTTTGCCGTGCATCCGCTGCACGCGTTGCGCCGAGGTGTGTCCGGCAGAGTTGCAACCGCAAGACCTGTACTGGTTCGCCAAGGCGAACAATTTCGGCAAGACACAGGAGTTCCATCTGTTCGACTGCATCGAGTGCGGTGCCTGCGCCTATGTGTGCCCGAGCAACATCCCGCTGGTGCAGTATTACCGCTACGCCAAGAGCGAGATCCATGCGCGCGAACGCGACAAGGACGCGGCCGATCTGGCACGTGAACGCCACGAATATCGCCAACTGCGCATCGAACGCGACAAGCAGGAAAAAGCGGAGAAGTTGGCGCAGAAGGAACGCGAGGCCGCGGCCAAAGCTGCGCAAGCTGCTGCCGCTGCGCCAGTCGCCCCCCCCGAGGACATTCAGCAGCGACTCATCGACGAAGCATTGGCACGCGCCAAAGCCCAAGCTGAAGTGGCGCACCCCAAGAACACTGAGTCACTCTCGCCCGAACAGTCGGCCGAGATCGCCGCCATCGAAGCGCGCCGCGCCAAGATCCGCGAATTGGCTACAGATGCCGGTGCGGACGATGAACCGCACAAACAGTAATTGAGGAACATAGAGCCATGCTGAGTTCACCCTTCATCACACAACCTAGCAGCGTCAGCCAAATCATGCTGCGGGTGTTGCTCGCCCTCATTCCCGGCATCGCGTTGTACGTGTGGTATTTCGGCCCGGCGATCCTGGTGTCTATCACGCTCGCGTCCATCACAGCGCTTGCCACCGAAGCGGCGATGCTCAAACTGCGCAATCGTCCCATAAAGCCATTCCTTGCTGACAACAGCGCCCTGCTCACCGCGTGGTTGCTGGCGCTGTCCATCCCGCCGCTGGCGCCGTGGTGGATGGTCGTGGTGGGCACGGCCTTCGCCATCGCGGTGTCCAAGCATCTGTACGGCGGCCTCGGCAGCAACCCGTTCAACCCCGCGATGATCGGCTATGCGGTGCTCATCATCTCTTTCCCCGTGCACATGACGCACTGGCTGACACCGCACGCCTTGGGCGGGGTCGAGTTGTCTTTCGTCGAGCAACTGAACTACATCTTCACCGGGGTGCTGCCAAACAATCTGACACTGGATGCGATCACCATGGCCACCGCGCTGGACACCATGAAGACGCAATTGCATCTCGGCCTGTCAGTGAGCGACATCCGCGACATGCCGATCTATGGACGCCTCGCAGGCAAGGGCAGCGAGATGGTGGCAGCCGGTTTCGCCGTCGGCGGTCTCTATCTGTTGTTCACACGCATCATCTCCTGGCACTTGCCGCTGACCTACCTTGCCGCGCTGTTCGCCACCGCAGGGGTTTTTCATCTGGTCGATCCGCAACATTACGTCACCCCACTGTTCCACTGGTTCTCCGGCGCGGCGATGATAGGTGCGTTCTTCATTCTCACCGACCCGGTCACCTCACCCACCACAGCCAAAGGCAAGATCATCTTCGCCGTCGGTGCGGGCGTCCTCACCTATCTCATCCGTGCTTTCGGCGGCTTCCCCGACGGTATGGCGTTCGCCACATTGTTGATGAACATCTGCGTACCACTCATCGATGCGTACACACAGCCCAAGGTGTTCGGCAAGAAGGGAGTTGGCAAATGAAACGTATCGCCCGCTCCACCATTCAGACCGCAACCAATCTGGTGTTCTTTGCCGTCATCGGTACGGCCATCCTCGCTTCCGTCTTCTTCATGACGCATGACGCCATCGTGAAGAGCGAGGAAGCGGAGAAGATGAAACTCATCACGCAGATCGTGCCTCCCGCAATGTTCGATAACGACATCATCCAGGACAAATTGGACGTGCCTCCAAGTCCTTTGCTGGGCACAGAGGATGTCACCATCGCCTATCGCGCACGCCTCAAAGGCGAGCCTTCAGCCGTGGTGTTGGAATCCATCGCACCCGATGGCTACAGCGGCAAGATCGCGCTCATCCTCGCTGTGCGCGCCAACGGTGAACTGGCAGGCGTGCGCGTCGTTTCACACAAAGAAACTCCGGGGCTGGGCGATTACATCGAGTTGCCGAAAGACCCTTGGATCAAAGGGTTCGACGGCAAATCGCGCGAGGTGTACAAAGACGCTGACTGGAAAGTGAAGAAGGACGGTGGCCAGTTCGAATACATGGCAGGGGCCACCATCACACCGCGTGCCATCGTGAAAGCAGTGAACAAGGCACTCATCTACTACGCCGAGAACCGTGAGCAACTTTTTGCGGCGAACGCACCCGTGAAGAAGGAGAAACACAAATGAATCTCCAGGAATTCCGCGACATCTTCCATAACGGCATGTGGAAGCAAAATCCGGGCGTGGTGCAACTGCTCGGCCTGTGTCCACTGCTCGCTGTCAGTAGTTCGGTGGTGAACGGTGTGAGCTTGGGCCTTGCTACGGCAGTGGTGATGGCCTTGAGCGGTGCGTCCATCGCGCCCATTCGCAACTACGTCCCCAACGAGATACGCATCCCCGTGTTCATCCTCATCATCGCGGTGCTGGTCACCGTGGTGCAGTATCTGATGAACGCGTACATGTACGGCTTGTACGTGGTGCTCGGCATCTTCATCCCGCTCATCGTCACCAACTGCATCGTGCTGGCCCGTGTGGAAGCCTTCGCCTCCAAGAACGGTGCCATGGCCTCCGCATGGGACGGATTCTCCATGGGGCTGGGACTGACCGCCGTGCTGGGGGTGCTGGGCGCATTCCGTGAAGTGTTGGGCAAAGGAACATTGTTCTCCGGTATCGACTTGGCACTCGGTGACATGGCACAAAGTTGGGTGTTGCATGTCGTTCCCGACTATAAAGGCTTCTTGCTCGCCATTCTGCCGCCCGGCGCGTTCATCGGCCTCGGCCTGCTCATCGCGGGCAAGAACTGGCTCAATCTGCGCGCGGAAGCAAAAGCCCGCAACAAACCCGCATCGACACCGATGGCTGGCGAGGCTATTCAAGGATGAACGCAGCGAAACGGCGCGAGATCTTCCTGCGCCTGCAAGCAGCCAATCCGCACCCCACCACCGAATTGGAGTATTCATCGCCGTTCGAGTTGCTGGTCGCGGTGATCCTCTCCGCACAAGCCACCGACAAGAGCGTCAACCTCGCCACACGAGAACTGTTCCCCGTCGCCAACACCCCGCAAAGGATCTTCGATCTGGGCGAGGATGAACTGCGCGGATACGTGCAACGCATCGGCCTGTATCAGACCAAGAGCAAGCACATCATCCAGATGTGCCG
>JARCRR010000129.1 GCA_029850565.1 Gallionella sp.
ACATATGGAGCATTCCAACCATCTCCGGCACTGGCGCGCTGGCCGTGGGCACGGCGCTTACGATGAATGCCAACTCCACGTTCGGTTTGACGGGCATGGACCTCATCAACAACGGCACGATGAGTGGCGACGGCACGATCAATCTCAGTGTGGGCAATAGTTTCACCAACAACGGCACAATCAATCCGGGCGGCGTGGGCACAGTGGGGGCGTTGACCATCAACGGCAATACGATTCTGGGCAACGCATCGGTGCTGAACTTCGACTTGGGCGGTGTGGGAGGAGGGCAGTCCGATAGTTTGAACGTGTTCGGCAATGCCACGCTGGCAGGAACGGTGAATGGCCAGATAGTGGCGGCACATGTTCCCGTGTTCGGCAGTGCTTATCCTGTGTTGTATGTGAGTGGTTCGGCGAGTGGTGTGATTCCATCGCTGAACCTTCCGCTGGGTTTCACACCGGGTTACAACCTGGCGGCGGGTGAAGCATTGCGCATGATCTACTCCAACAATGTTAATACGTTCACCAACCTTGCCGGCGGATTGAGTTGGACACTGCCGGGCAACTGGAGCGGCAGCGTGTTACCAAGTGCGCTGGACATCGCGCTGATCAGCGCGGGTTATTCCGTGGTGCATGACACAGGTGCAGATACGGTGACGGGTTTGTTCATCAACGGCGGTAATGCCTTGAATGTTTCCGGCGGTTCGTTGACGGTGTCCGGCACGACCACACTCAACGGTGCGCTGACAGTGTCCGGCACGGGTGCCGCCAGCTTTTACGGTTTGCTGGATGGCGCTGCGACCGGGCAGGTGAACGTGACAGGCGGTATCTTGAACCTGAGCACGAACTCATCCATTTCCAGTTTCAATCTGGGCGGTGGAACGGTGAATGCGCCTGCGGGACTGAATGTGGGAAATTTCAATCATAGCGGTGGTTGGCTCAATGGCACGGGCACCTTGGTGGTGACTAATAGCTTCAACCAGGCAATTAGCAACCAGATAGTTGGCGGGCTGGGAGATACTTTTTCCAGTATCAGCATCACACAAGTGTTTGGCAATCTTTTGGCCGACAGATTGGGCGCGACAGGATCTGTAGCCATTTTTGCTAATGGCGATGTCAGTATAAAGGGGGTGGCCGTTACCGGAACAGGGCTGTTGTCCAGCCAAGATGCGGTCAATATCCAATCCACGGGTTGGGTTAAGACAGAAGCAGTGAGTGCCGCTTCGGGTAGCATCCGAATTTCGGGTGACGCTGGAGTCGATTTGGATACTCTAGATTGGACACCCACGATCCACGCCCAAACTGGAGATGTGCACATCGGTAGTGCTGTCGGCAATGTGATGGCTACCTACTGGGCCAATGTGATCGGTCAGAATGTCAATATCAGCGCGGCAGGGTCAGTCAGCGATGGTGCTGCCCCCAATTTTGGAACTATCACTGCAAATGCGCTCAATGTGGTGGCGGGTGGCGGCATCAACTTAAATACTGCGGTGGCGAATATCGCGACCAATAACAGTGGCACAGGCAATACGCTAATCAATAATAAGGGTGTGCTGATGGTCGGTAGTATGGGCGACACGCTCGGAAGCGTTACGCTGAACAACGGAGGGAATTTGACAGTGAGTGGCATATCCGCAAACGGTTTGAATTTGACCGCAAGTGGAACGACATCCGATATTCTCGTAAACGGTTCGGCGACCTCTTCCAATGGCATGACTGTCGTTGCGGGGCAGGATATTCTGGTCGGGCCTGGAGGAGGTGCGTTGATTGCGACGGTAGGACCTCAGACAATTACCGCCGGTCGCGACATAAGTGTGATCCAGCAAGGCGGCAGTGCTTATGTGGAAAGCTGGACGGGGTTGCAGACCCTCGCTGTGGGAAGAGACTTACTCGTGCAAGTGACCAACAATTCCGGTCTTGAGTCGCATATCGAATCATCGGCAGGGCAGACCATCTCGGTAGGACGCAATCTAACCATGAATGCGCTGGATATCGATCAAGCGCGGATCAATAACTACGGCGGCAATCAATTCATCGCGGTGGGCGGCGATATGACGCTCAATGCCGTGCAAGACATCGCGCATATACAAAGCACGGCAGGAACACAAACCATCAATGTCGCGGGTAACCTATCCATGTCGGGTAAATCCTCTTTCGATAATGCCTACTTGTTTGGCGCATTGGGACAAACCATCACTGTGGGCGGGAAGCTGTCCATGCTGGGCGGAACAGGGGCTGCGGATATCGCGAGCAATGGCTCCCTTAATCTTATTGCCGCAGGTATGGATTTAACCGGCGGTGTTTCGGCCAATGGTCAGGCGATACTGATTTCCCACTCCGACGTCAAGTTGGGTAGCGGAGCGGCACTCTCAGCGGGTGCGGGTGGCAACATGATCATCGCGGCTCAGGGTAACTTCTTCAATAATTCCGGCATTACCACGCCGATTACGGCAGGTAATGCCATTATTTATGTCGCGTCCCAATCGGGTAGCAGCCTTGGGGGGATGGTGCCGGGTTTTACGTTCTATGGTTGCTCTTATGGCAACTGCACGGTGAACTTGCCCAAGAGCGGTATCGGTTTTGTGTATAGAGCGTCTGCTCAGCCGAATTCATCGCAAGGGCGTGAAACAGAATTGCAGATTGAAAAACTGGTGAACACCATTGCCATGGTGCCTAGCGGATTTATTGGGGATAAACCACTTGTCGCTTCGGTAGTAATGGATGTTCCGCCCGTCGATACGCCAGTCAAACAAAAAAATGAGGCCGAGGCAGAAGCGGCGGTCGAGGCCTCTGTTACCGATCCGACCGTCCCACAAACGCTCCAACCATTACAAATGTGTCAATAAAGGGTCGAACATGAAACGATATTTAAAGTTCATTGCGGTGTTCCTGATTTGCTCGTTGCCAATGGTGCCGGTATGTGCAGAGGATGTGCCGGTACTACCTTCCTTGGCAGCAGAGTCGCAACCTGACGTTTTGCGCTTCGATATTTCCGGTTACCAGGTGGATGGTGCATCGCTGCTAAGCAAAGAGGAGATCGATGCGGCAGTCGCCCCTTTTGTTGGCAAGAGCAAGGATTTTTCCGACGTACAACGGGCACTGGAGGCGGTGGAGGAGTTATATGCTCAGCGCGGTTTTTCGGCGGTGCATCTGCTGTTACCGGAACAGGAACTGGAAAAAGGTTCGGTGCTCTTTCAGGCGATAGAAGGCCGTTTTGGCAAAATCGTGGTGAAGGATAATCAATTCGTGAGCGAGGCGAATGTGCTGAATGCGTTGCCTTCAGTGCGCAGCGGAGGTGTGCCAAAATCGAAGCAGATCGCACATGAGTTGAAATTGGCTAACGAGAATCCTGCACGCCAGTTGAATGTCGTTTTGAAAGCAGGTGAAAAAGACGATGAGGTGGATGCCAGCGTGCTGGTGACCGACAGCAAGCCTTCTGCATGGAGTGTGACGTTCGACAACTCCGGCTCTAAAGAGACAGGCAACACCAGACTGGGGGTCGCTTACCGCAATGCGAATTTATTCGATGCGGATCATGTGGGTTCTCTGCAATTCCAGACTTCACCGGAGCATCCGAACCGCGTGATGGTAATAGGCGGGGGATACAAGATACCTCGCTATCAGTCCGGCGATTCGTGGGAAATCTTCGGCGGCTATTCGAACGTCAATTCCCTAGTTGGTGGCCTGACCAATTTCCAAGGCGGTGGCTTGATGTTCAGTGCTCGCGATAACTGGATGCTGGACCGTGTTGCCGGGTTCGATCCGCGTCTTTCTTTCGGCTTGGATTGGCGCACTTTCAATGCACTGAAACAAACACAGCCTACAACCTCGGTGTTGTATAACGAGATCGTTGCTACGCCATTGAGTGTGGCGATTGCCGCTATTGGCAAGGTTGCGCATGGCGAAGCAAGCTTTAACGCGTCTATTGCCATGAACATGCCATTGATGAGCAAGGGCAAGAAAGCGGATTTCGCCCGATATGACCCTTTTGGGATTCTGAAGCCCGATGTCAATTACAGCGTGCTGCGTTATGGTGTCAATTATGCGCGAGTGGTCGGCGAAGATTGGCAATTGCGCGCGGCGATGAACGGACAGTGGTCGAACAATGTGCTGATTCTGGGTGAGCAGATGCGCCTTGGAGGTGCAGACGGCGTGCGCGGTTTTGCGGAAGGCAGTGAGGGGGGGGAGAATGGTCAGCGGATAAATCTGGAAGCATACTCACCCGGCAAGAGTATATGGTTGTATGAAGGCAGGGCTCTGGTTTTCTACGACGCCGGTAAAGTCTCTTCCAGCAATGGCACAAGTTCTTCGATTGCGTCAACCGGGGTCGGCTTGCGGGCAACGAGTTCGGGGCAGCTCTCTTTGCGCGCGGATATGGGTTGGATTCTGAATGAGGGTGTCGATCCCTTGTATCGCAAGGGTGATTGGCGTATCCATACTTCAATGTCGTTGTCATTTTAGCGGTGGAGGTTAACGTGAGAAAAATGAGTTCATTCTTGGCGATGTTGGTAGTTTGGGCGATTTCCATTCCGTTGCAAGCGGCAGAAGTATCGGGCAAGATCGGCTATATGAGCGGTGCATTGATGGCGCAAAGATCCGATGGCACGGTCAAGGTGATGGTGCCGAAATCGGAGGTGTTGGAAGGCGATGTGCTGGTCACTGCGAAAGATAGTTATGCGCAGGTGGTGATGAATGACGGAACCAAGATGACTTTGCGGCCCAACTCCAATCTCAAGATCGAGTTATATCAGTTCAAAAAAGAATCGCCGCAAACCGATAATGCGGTATTTCGTTTGATGAAAGGAGGTTTCCGCACAGTGACGGGTTTGATCGGCAAACGCGGCAATCCGGATGCGTACAAATTACGCGCGGCAACGGCGACCATCGGCATTCGCGGTACCGATTTCACTTCTCGCTTGTGTGCGACCAAGGATTGCGCAGACGATGGCGAAGCTGCAAAACCCGCCAAATCGCCCGTCGAGCAAGCGAAGGCAGTGGGGCGCGTGATGCTGATTCAGGGCGAAATGGCCGCGAAAGAGACGAGCGGCAAGACACGCAAGTTGATGCTTGGTTCGCCGGTGTTTGAAGGGGATACTTTGATGAGCAGCGCCAAATCACATGGTGTGGTGGTGTTCCGCGATGGAGGCCGCGCCACTTTGCAGGAGAACAGCGAATTCCAAGTAGAGGCGTTCAAATACGACAAAGCAGCCAATCAGGAAAACGCTGCATTGCGCTTGCTGAAAGGCGGAGTGCGGGTAGTGACGGGGTTGATCGGACGTGCCAATCACGACAATTACAAGTTCAGGATGTCCGGCGCGACTATCGGTATTCGTGGCACCGGATTCGATGCGTGGGTGGGCGGTGCATGCGCGGAAAAAGAAGAGGGTTGCGAAGGCGTGTATGTGTGGAGCGGAGAGGTAGTACTGGTTTCGCCTGGAGGTTCATTTACTGTTGCGCTGAATCAGGCTGCCAGTATTGCCAAAGAGACTGGTAAGCCTGTGCAGATCATCAAGATTCCTGCCAGCATTCTTCAGAATATCGCACCGCGTCCGGATAGCATTTCGATCGATGTGGAAAAACTGTTCGAAGAAAGCTCGAACAGCGGCGACCCCGGTTTGTATGTGACAGTGCATGACGGGCAGGTGATTCTGTCCAAGGGCGATATGAAAGTCGATCTTGGTAAGGGTGAAAGCGGATTTACCAACGAGCAGACTCTGACACGTTTGGCTGCCACACCGAGTTTCATGGGAGCCGACAAGAAATTGGACAACATCGAGAAGAGTGGTGGATCCAATTCCAAAATAAATCAGGGTGGCTGCATGGTTGGGCCGTAATGTGCAACGACCGGACAGAATTGGGTTGAGGGGCTTTACGTTCTAGCAAAGAATTATTGCTTTGAATTCCAATGTGCAACGCAACTCCACAAGTTGTGCACTGAGTCGCATCACTTAGATTGAGTCTAGCGAGTGAGGGGGATGAGTTATGCAAATAATCAATCAAACAATAGGTCGGCGACATTTGCAATGTTGTGTTTGTGAAGTCTATAGATATGCCGATTTTTATACTTTTCAGACATACAGGTAGATAATTACAAGCCGGAAGCGAGCTCTGGGGAAATTGTCATGCGCAAGACCGCCAGCGAAAAACCTTCGTTTCACCTTACACTCGGCAGTGCCGCAGTGCTTCTGGCATTGGGGATACAGACAGCGGAAGCGAACCCGGTAGGCGCCTCGATAGCGAACGGACAAGCGAGCTTTGCGAATAGCGGCAACACCCTCACCGTCACCAACACCCCCGGCACCATCATCAACTGGCAAGCCTTCTCCATCCAACAGAACGAGATCACCCGCTTCGCCCAACAGAGCGCCAGTTCCA
>JARCRR010000130.1 GCA_029850565.1 Gallionella sp.
TTGATGGAATTAGTTGAGCTAGTTGGAAGTTTGGCAGCCGTCCTCACGACCACCGCCTTCATTCCCCAAGTATGGCAAGTGTGGCGCACCAAACACACAAAAGACATCTCGCTTGCCATGTATGCCCTGTTCACTTGCGGAGTAGCCTTGTGGTTGGGATACGGCATCCTCCTCGGTGCTTGGCCCATCATCCTCGCCAATTCGATCACCCTTATGCTGGCAGGAAGTGTCTTAGCCCTGAAATTGAAGTTTGGCTGAACCAAGGCGTTAAGGCACTCAGCCGCCGTCACTTCTGTGTTTCAAAAAGCTCGTTTGGGCAATGCACTCAGCGTCTGTCGGCATCCTTTGCTCGGGCACCTTAGTAAGGCTCAAGTCAGGATGGCTGGCTATAGTCCCCGAACAAGTTGAAGGAGCCTGCCGATATCTATCGAAAAAGTATGCTTTTCGACCATGTCGAACGAGCCGCTACTGCCGAAAATGATAGACTTGAGCCATTCGCGGGAAAGCATCGCCAGTGCCGAAGACCCTACTCGATGGGGCTTTGACTTGAAGCAGATAGCAGTTAGACAACAACCACTTGGGGAATCCATTATGTCCAACATTCAGTCCGTCATGCACGAGAACCGTGTATTCAATCCTTCCGAAGCATTCGTCAAACAAGCCAACGTATCAGGCATGGCAGCCTACAAGGCGATGTGCGCCGAAGCCGAAAAGGACTACGCGGGATTCTGGTCGAAATTGGCTCGTGAAACCTTGCTCTGGCATAAACCCTTCACCAAGACCTTGGACGAAAGCAACGCCCCCTTCTACAAATGGTTCGAAGACGGCGAACTGAACGTCTCCTACAACTGTCTGGATAGACATCTCACTACCCAACCTGAAAAGACCGCGATCATCTTCGAAGCCGACGATGGCAAGGTCACACGCGTCAGTTACCGCGAACTACACACTCGCGTCTGCCAATTCGCGAACGGCCTGAAAGCCCGCTGCATCAAGAAGGGCGATCGTGTGATCGTCTACATGCCGATGAGCGTCGAAGCCGTTATCGCCATGCAAGCCTGCGCCCGTATCGGCGCCATCCATTCCGTCGTGTTCGGCGGCTTCTCCTCCAAGAGCCTGCATGAACGCATCACCGATGCACAGGCTGTCGCCGTCATCACCGCTGACGGCCAGTACCGCGGCGGCAAGGCTATGGCGCTCAAACCCGCTGTAGACGAAGCGCTCGGCATGGGCGGCTGCGACATGGTGCATACCGTGGTCGTTTACAAACGCACCGGCGGTGACGTGCAATGGAGCAGTAACAATGTGTGGTGGACTGATGTGGTCGCGGGGCAAGGCGACACTTGCGAACCTGAGTGGGTAGGCGCCGAGCACCCGCTGTTCATCCTCTATACCTCCGGCTCTACCGGCAAACCAAAGGGCGTTCAGCATTCCACCGGCGGCTACCTGCTGGGTGCGATGGCCTCGATGAAATGGGTGTTCGACTACAAACCGGCCGATATCTTCTGGTGCACCGCTGACGTGGGTTGGATCACCGGACACAGCTACGTCGCTTATGGCCCGCTGGCCATGGGCGCGACCGAAGTCATCTTCGAAGGCGTACCGACTTACCCCGATGCAGGCCGTTTCTGGAAGATGATCCAAGACCACAAGGTCACCACCTTCTACACTGCACCGACCGCGATCCGCTCCCTCATCAAACTGGGTGGCGACCTGCCAAACAAGTATGACCTGTCCAGCCTGCGCCTGCTCGGCACCGTGGGTGAGCCGATCAATCCCGAAGCGTGGATGTGGTACTACAACACCGTCGGTCATGCGAATTGCCCTATCGTGGACACCTGGTGGCAGACGGAGACTGGTTGCCACATGATCGCCCCATTGCCCGGTGCGATGCCGATCAAACCCGGCACCTGCACCCTGCCGCTCCCCGGCATCATCGCCACCATCGTCAACGAAGCAGGAGACGAAGTGAACGATCAGCACGGCGGCTTCCTCGTCATCAAGAAGCCCTTCCCCTCGCAGATCCGCACCATCTGGGGCGACCCCGAGCGCTACAAGAAAGGCTATTTCCCTGAAGAGATGAAGGGTGCGTATCTGGCTGGCGACTCCTCGCACCGTGACGAGGACGGCTATTTCTGGATCATGGGGCGTATCGATGATGTGTTGAACGTCTCGGGGCACCGCCTTGGCACCATGGAGATCGAATCCGCCTTGGTTTCCAACCCGCTGGTCGCCGAAGCTGCGGTAGTCGGCAAACCGCACGAGATCAAGGGAGAAGCTGTGGTCGCTTTCGTCGTGCTCAAGGGCGCGCGCCCTGCCGATGCGGCCGCCGCGAAGAAACTCGCCGAGGAATTGCGCAACTGGGTAGGCAAGGAGATCGGTCCGATCGCCAAGCCGGATGAGATCCGTTTCGGCGAAAACTTGCCTAAGACGCGTTCTGGAAAGATAATGCGCCGCCTGCTGAGAGCCATCGCCAAGGGTGAAGAGATCACCCAAGATGTTTCGACGCTTGAGAACCCAGCTATTCTGGAGCAGCTTAAAGAGGTCATTCGTTGATAGAAAAGTCGGTCCGTCACATCACCAACATAAAGACAGCGCGCCTTGCCGCGCTGTCTTTGCTTTTTATAACAGTGACGACTCCGGCTCTCTCCAGTGCTCTTGAACAAAGACAGCAACCCACCTCTCAAGCAGCCGCTCCGATCCGCGAAGCGATGATCGTCGCACCGGAACCTGCGGTGATTGAACCACCCAGCAAGCACATCTACTTCGCCCCGGCCAAATCCGAGCCCATCCCTGAAGAAATTGAAGTCAGCAACATCAAAGAAGGTTATCCGGAGCTGTCCACCATGCCGGACGAGGATGTATGGCAACGCATCCGCAGTGGCTTTGCCATGAAAGAACTCAACAACCCGCTCATCAAACGCCATGAAAAATGGTATGCGAGCCACCCGGACTACGTGTTGCGCATGAGCGAACGCGCCCAACGCTACTTGTTCTATATCGTGGAAGAAGTCGAACGTCGCGGCATCCCCACCGAGATCGCACTGCTACCGGTCATCGAAAGTGCGTTCAATCCAGGCGCGAATTCCGTCGCCAGCGCATCCGGTATCTGGCAGTTCATCCCCTCCACCGGCAAACATTTCGGCATGGAGCAGAACTGGTGGTACGACGAACGCCGCGATGTCATCGGCGCAACCAATGGTGCCTTGGATTACCTGGAGAAGCTACACGATCAGTTCGGTGACTGGGAACTGGCATTGGCCGCTTATAACTGGGGCGAGAACGCCGTAGCACGCGCACAAGCCAAGAACCGCAGATTGGGAAAACCGACCGACTATTCCCATCTCAGGATGCCGCGTGAGACACAGAACTACGTGCCCAAACTACTCGCAGTGAAGAACATCGTGAGCGATCCGCAACGCTTCGGCTTGGTGTTGCACGACATCCCGAATCGTCCGTACTTCGCCATCGTCACGCCTTCCAAACCAATGGATATCAAGGTCGCGGCAGCCTTGGCCGAGATCTCGATGGAAGAGTTCACCGCACTCAATCCGGCGAACAACCGACCAGTGATCTTGCAAGATCACGCTGAAGTGATCTTGCTCCCAGTGGATAAAGTCGATACTTTCCGCGCCAATCTGGAAAAGAGCGATCAACGTCTGGTTTCTTGGAAATCCTACAAGACCGAAAAAGGGGAATCGTTCCAGGAGATCGCTGCACGTTTCGATATACCGCTGGAACAGCTTCGTTCTGCCAACGGATTGTCGAAATACGCGGTCCAGAGCAACGGTCAGACCCTGCTGGTTCCTGCCGATGAGGACGATGAATTCTCCCCGTTCAATATGCACGCCTCTGCCGTGCAAGAGATGTCCGGCTTCTCTTACACCGTGCGCAAAGGCGACACCCTCTCCACCATCGCACGTCGATTCCATACCAGCCAGGCAAACCTTGTCGCGATGAATCGCGGCAGCCACCGCTTGCGCATCGGCCAACGCTTCACCATCCTGCCCGGCGCTTCTTATCCGCGCTACGCATCCAAACGCGCTCGCAGCGGACGTTCTGCCAGCACCGCCAAGATCAAACGCGCTGCCATCAAACGCAACGCCAACAAACTGGCCTACAACCGTTAAGAATAGAGATGACAGCGCACTCCATGAGTCGCGCTGAGGTCCGTCACCGCCGGATATCGTGTACATGCAGGCATCACATGCACACAGCGCGGTGCAAAGTGACACCCTGCCGGCGGGCTCACTGGTGACGGCAGGTCGCCTTCCAGTTTGATGAATGTTCTTCCTTGACCGTCGATACGCGGCACCGCAGACAGCAACGCCTGCGTGTAAGGATGTTTGGGGCCATGCATCACCTCGGCAGTCGTACCGCGCTCGACGATGCGCCCCAGATACATCACACACACCTCATGCGCGAGATACTCGACCACGCCCAAATTGTGCGTGATGAACAGATAACTCAATCCCAGTTCTTGTTGCAGCGACTTCAGCAGATTCAATATCTGTGCCTGCACCGACACATCCAACGCACTGGTCGGTTCATCGCAGATCAGCAACTGAGGTGATACGGCCAATGCGCGCGCGATGGCGATGCGTTGCCGCTGTCCGCCGGAGAACTCATGCGGATAGCGCCACTTGCTGTCGCGTGCCAGTCCGACCTTGTCCAGCAAGCCATCGATGTGCACCTGTCGCGCTGCGCTGTCGCCGCCAATGTGCAGAGCGCTCATACCTTCTTCCAAAATCTCCGCCACCCTCATCTTGGGATTGAGCGAAGCATATGGATCCTGGAACACCATCTGCATCGCCGCACGCGATGCACCCGTACCGATCAACTCTTTGCCAGCGAACTGCACACTACCACCCGTAGGCGGCACCAACTGCAACAGCGACTTACCCAGTGTCGTCTTGCCGCAACCCGACTCACCGACCAAGGCCAAGGTGTGGCCCTTAGGAATAGCCAGCGACACACCATCGACTGCTTTCACCTTGCCGACCACGCGTTGCAGGATGCCCTTGCGAATGGGAAAGTGGACGCGCAAGTCGGAGACTTCTAGCAATGAGGAAGCTTCCCTCACGCCGTTCCTCTCCCACTGGAAGAGGGAGCCGACGGCAGGTGGGGATTGATTTTCCTCTCCCCTCTTTTCCCTTCCCTCTCCGTCATAAAGATGGCATCGCACCCCTTGCCCGTCCACCAATGTCCATTCCGGCGACTGCGCTTGGCACAACGACCATGCCTTGTCGCAACGCGGTGCAAAACGGCAACCTTGCTTGATACTACCCAATGGCGGCACGCTACCGGGAATGGCACTCAACTGTTCCCCGCCGCGTGCAGTACCCGGCAACGCCGCGAGGAGTTTTCTCGTGTAGGGATGCAAAGGTCGCGCGAACAATTGCTCGCGCGAAGCCTGCTCCACGATCTGCCCTGCGTACATCACACCGACACGGTGCGCCGTCTCCGCCACCACGCCCAGATCGTGCGTAATGAGCAGCATCGCCATGCCCGTCTGCGCTTGGGTATCGCGCAGAAGTTGCAACACTTGCGCTTGTATCGTCACATCCAGTGCCGTGGTCGGCTCATCTGCGATCAGCAAGCGCGGACTCCCAGCCAACGCCATCGCGATCATCACGCGCTGCTTCATCCCGCCGGAAAGCTGGAACGGATATTCGTGCACACGGCGTGCCGCATCGGGGATGCCGACCTGATCCAGCAATTCGATGCAGCGCTCTTCAACTC
>JARCRR010000131.1 GCA_029850565.1 Gallionella sp.
CTACAACACCCTCGCCCGCGATAAGCAGGACTTCAAACCCATCGAAGCCAACAAGGTGCGCATGTACGTGTGCGGCATGACGGTGTACGACTACTGCCACCTGGGCCATGCGCGCGTGATGGTGGTGTTCGACATGGTGCAGCGCTGGCTCAAGGCATCGGGCTACGACGTCACCTACGTGCGCAACATCACCGACATCGACGACAAGATCATCAAGCGCGCGGCGGAGAACAAGGAGTCCATCCACGCATTGACGCAGCGTTTCATAGCCGCGATGCACGAAGATGCCGATGCGCTCGGTGTGCAGCGCCCCGACCACGAACCGCGCGCCACGCAGTTCGTGCCGCAGATGTTGGAGATGATCGAAGCTTTGGAAAAGAACGGGCTGGCGTATCAGGCGGCAGACGGTGACGTGAACTATGCGGTGCGCAAGTTCGACGGCTACGGCAGACTCTCCGGGAAATCGCTGGAAGACCTGCGTGCGGGTGAGCGTGTGGATGTGGCGACGGACAAGAACGACCCGCTGGATTTTGTATTGTGGAAATCCTCCAAGGAAAGCGAAGCAGACGAGGTGAAGTGGGATTCCAAGTGGGGCAAAGGTCGTCCCGGCTGGCATATCGAATGCTCCGCCATGGGCTCTGAATTGCTCGGCAAGCATTTCGACATCCACGGTGGCGGTGCCGACTTGCAGTTCCCGCACCACGAGAACGAGATCGCGCAGAGCGAGGGCGCGCACCAGTGCAGCTTCGTCAATTACTGGATGCACAACGGCTTCGTGCGCGTGGACAACGAGAAGATGTCCAAGAGCCTCGGCAACTTCTTCACCATCCGCGAAGTGCTGAAAAAGTACGATGCCGAAGTGGTGCGCTTCTTCATCCTGCGCGCGCATTACCGCAGTCCGCTGAATTATTCCGACCAACATTTGGATGATGCGAAGGGTGCGTTGACTAGGTTGTATACGGCGTTGAAGAGTGCTCCCTCACCCCTGGCACCTCTCCCGGTGGGCGAGGGGAATTCACTTCCTTCTCCCTCGGGGAGAAGGATCGAGGATGAGGGTGCTGTTGATTGGAACGAGGCACATGCCCAACGTTTCAAAACCGCCATGGACGACGACTTCAACACGCCGGAAGCAATGGCCGTGTTGTTCGATCTTGCCAACGAAGTGAATCGCAATCAATCTGTGGCAGCGGCATCACAACTCAAAGCGTTGGCAGGTGTGCTCGGATTGCTACAGCGTGATGCGCAAGACTTCTTGCAGGGTGAAGTCAGCGAGGGTGGACTGGATGATGCCGCCATCACTTCACAGATCGAAGCTCGTATCGCCGCCAAGAAGTCCAAGAACTTCGCCGAGGCGGACCGCATACGCAAGGAATTGCTAGAGATGGGAATCGTGCTGGAAGACACGCCGCAGGGTACGACGTGGCGCAGGGCTTAAGGTAGCTTGCCTGCCGCGACCATGCGGTTATTCAGCGTGTTGGGCGAAAGCCAAATCAACAGATCATCAAAGCCATTCTGGGCGAACTCGTGACTTACATAAGTCGTATCGGTATCGGAATTATCACTCTCATCACCGCTCGCTCCGGCAATTTGAGTTCCATTCGGTGAATATGCGCCATAGCCATTTGTGCCATGGGAAACAATGACGGCTGGCACTGCCGATGCGATGTATACACCGCCTGAAGCACTCAATACCGCACGATCTCCCGTCGAAGATAAGGTGAGTGTCGTGCTGTCGGTATAACTGTTCGTGACCGAGTAGGTGAATCTTCTTCCCCAAGCGTCCGTTTCAGCGATCCCGAGCGTCGCCCAAGGGAGAACGCCGGGGTTGTTGGTGCAAGTACCAGGTGCGCCATTCGAAACACCAGCACCGACATTTCCCGTTGCGATAATTGGGCTTGCGGGGCAGGGAAGCTTGCCTTGTGTAATGGCATACCCGAGAAGTGCAGAGATGATCTCGTCCATCTGCTTCCGAGTCTCAGTTCTTTTCTGCTGCTCCATTTGAGTCGTGATCGTGGGTATCATTCCTGCCAGAAGCAAACCGATGATGGTCATGACGATAGCCATCTCGATCAAGCTGAAGCCGCGCTGATCGTCTAAAAAACGCCTATTGATAAATGTACTCATGGTTCGACAAAGATCACTTGGTCGTTGAATGTGGCGGAGCGGGTGTTGTTCTCATAGATCAAGTCGGAAGGAGTCGCATTCTCCCCTTCAAGATATTTGGCTACATTTCCAGAAGAAAGGGCGGATTGGCTTGTTAACCGATTACTCATGGTTGCGATGATTGCCTTTTTGCTACCTCCGCCTCCTTGCCCGTTCACTGTAAGACACGGTGAGGTCGTGCAGGTGTGGTTTCCGCCGGGTGCATATTGTTGCGAAACTGCGTAGTACATCATTCGATACCATTCGTTATCACCGAACCAAGAAGGCCAAGTGGTCGATGTATTTGGGCAATAGGTGGTGCTTGCACTATTGTCGCAAGGTCGTACATCCGTGAAACGTATCCTGTCGGGAATGTTTCCAGACCTGACCGTGCCTTTGAATGTCACGATTGCACTGCCGTCGGATTGCAAGACACCTGTGACGCTAACATTGTCCATAACGGATGCGGCAGGTTTATATACCCCGCCGACACGGGCTGTCACTTGTGCTTGTGTAGTGGTGTAATCATACGGTGGCCACAGTCCAAAACCGATGTTGTCTAAGGTGCCGCGTATGGTGATTGTGGGGGTGCCTGATATGGACATGTTCTCGTAGCGCCAAGATGAGTTGGTTTTAGTTCCAGATTTCATGGCTAGGGCTTGGTTAGAAACAGTTCCGCCTGTGAAACTAAATGAGAAAGAACTGCTACGCCAAACAGGGAAGACTGAAAAGTTGAAGGCAGAAGCGCTGGGGAGTAATCCCCTGTATGTGTTACTTGAGCCGATCAGCGATGAAGTGGCGGGGTTTGAGAAGGTGGTCGCAAACGGATAACCTCCCCATGCTGCGTAATATTGTTTAAGCATCGCCCTTGCTTGATTGCCAACACGCTTTTCAATGAGCGGCATCAACTCGTCGATTGTGATGTAGATGAGCTTGTCGTTGAATTGGTAAGTCGGGTCTGAGATTTGTTTGGTGCTGTCGCTAGGGTCTACGATCCATCGTTGTGCATCTCCCATGATGAAGTCATTGTCCAAATCATCGTTTTGGTAAGTCACGCCTGGTGTGCAAGGAGAAGAGCAATTGGTGGGTACGGTGATGCGATCAAGGTACTGATTGGGGCCACCAAGATTTGGAGATTGTGTCCGCGATTGGTTTGCCAAAGGAGGCCCGGGTAAAAGAAGGATGATGGCAACCCGTGAACTGATGATATTGCCGTTCATATCCCGTACTGTCAGCCATGGGTGAAATGGGGTGGTCAGTATGTCCGAGTTGAATGGAATAGCATCTGGCGCATTCATGTTGCCAGAAAGTGCGTACCACGGCATAACGCCAGTAGGATCGTGGTCGCTGGGCGCGCCAAGCGACATCTTGAATGATTTCCATGGGAATCTACCAAGACACGTATCATTCGATTGACATCCATCTCTATCACCATCGTAATTTGGTGGACCCGAGACGCTATCTGTAACTTCGGTTGGAGTTATCAAACGATCTGGAGAAAACATGACGCCGACATCAGTTCCTCCGGCTGCGTAACCTAAAACGATATCCTTGGCTTGCGCCAAAAGATTTATGTCATTCGCATTTTTCTCAATTTGTGTGCTGATACGACTCAGCGAACTAACTAGCAGAGTTGCAGAACCCAAGATCAAGATGACCATCATCACCATCAGCGCAACACCTTGTTGATGGGGTAGGGCGAGATAGCTGTTGCGTACCGACTTCATGGTTAGTCGTCGTCATTTGAGGCGGGTTTCGTTGGCGCGCCATCAGAATCGCTAGGCGTAGGCGTGTCCAAAATCAACCGCTGCCCGACCTTCAACTGTACATGTTTGTTTTTCCCCGGCACGGCCACATCGATGCTCGCCGGATTGTTGTTGCCGCGCACGGGTGTCTGCGCTGTGCCGTTCAGCCACACGATCCTGTTGCCGCCCTGTTTCTGGATGACGCCGTTGACTACGATGAAGTTGCGTTTCACGCCATCCACTGTTTCGCCGCTGGCTTTTTGCGTTTCAAGTTGAGCGCGTTGTTGCGGGGTGTAGAACAGGCGGCCCAATTCTGCGGCCTTGGCATTGGTATGCCACGTAGCCGCAGCGAATAGAACAAAAGCGAAAAGCATTGTCTTAACAACTGGATTCCGGCCTGCACCGGAATGACGAGTGTTTTGGCCGGAATAACGGGCGGCACTCATGGCGCATTCCTGTT
>JARCRR010000132.1 GCA_029850565.1 Gallionella sp.
GTGCAAGCAGCCGCTGTTCACCGCGCACCCGGTCGAACTGAACGCGCACAATTTCGCGATGCACATCGCACGTAGCGATGTCCCGGTACTGGTGGACTTCTGGGCGCAGTGGTGCGTTCCCTGCCGCATGATGGCGCCCGCCTACGCGCAGGCAGCACAACGGCTTGAGCCAGAGATGCGGGTGGTAAAACTGGACACGGAGCAGGCGCAACAGATCGCCGCGCAATACAACATCCGCAGCATCCCAACACTGGCTTTGTTCAAAGGCGGTAAAGAAGTGGCGCGTCAGGCGGGCGCGATGGATGTGAACGGTATCGTGGCGTGGGCACGTTCTAAAGGCTAAGAGATAGTGCCAAGAATCGCTGAAGACCGGCGCGCCTACCCTCCTACGTTTGTTTTACCCAATAAAAACGCCGCTAACGCGGCGTTTTTATATAGGAAGCCCAACGTGTTGTTCTGCTTCCGAAGTGTTGGTAGGCACGATTGGACTCGAACCAACGACCCCTTGGATGTCGACCAAGTGCTCTAACCAGCTGAGCTACGCGCCTGTAAAACGACGCGCATTGTAACCGAACAGACAGATCAAGCCAAGAAATTAGTAAAAAGGTGATGAGTGTTTGTGACTGCTTTACTACTTCGCAAGCAATCTTCCGCGAAGCTCACTCATCATTGCATATAGTGAGTCTTCACCGAAATTAAGCATCTGCTCAGTATTGAGCTGATGCGTAATTTTCAAACCGGGTGTACTCACCGCGGAAGGTGAGTTCGACTTTCCCGATAGGGCCGTTACGCTGCTTGCCGATGATGATCTCGGCCTTGCCCTTGTCTGGCGTATCCGGGTTATAAACTTCGTCCCGATAGATGAACAGGATCAAATCTGCATCCTGTTCTATAGCACCCGACTCGCGCAAATCGGACATCACGGGGCGTTTGTTCGGGCGTTGCTCCAAGCTACGATTGAGCTGCGACAGCGCGATGACGGGAACATGCAATTCTTTAGCTAACGACTTCAACGACCGGGATATCTCGGATATCTCGGTCGCGCGGTTCTCGCTGTTGCGCCCTGCGGGTGAACTCATCAACTGGATGTAGTCAATCACGATCAAACCCAGCCCCGGCATCTCCACCCCCTGCTCATTGGTCTTGCGATTCTGCCGCTCCAGACGACGTGCGCGTGAACGCAATTCCAGCGCATTCAAACCGGCGGTCTCGTCGATGAAGATAGGCGCATCGTTCAATTGCCCCAAAGCATGGGTCATGCGTGACCAGTCGTCATCTTCCAAGCGTCCGGTTCGCAAGGTGTGCTGATTGAGTCGGCCGACCGAGCCGATCATACGCATCGCCAATTGCGTGCCGCCCATTTCCATACTGAAGATCGCCACTGCTCTATTCGACTCCAGCGCCACGTTCTCGGCGATGTTGATAGAGAAGGCGGTCTTTCCCATACTCGGACGACCGGCAACGATCACCAGATCGCCGGGCTGCAAGCCGGAGGTCATTCGATCCAGATCGGTGAATCCGGTGGCGATGCCGGTGACGTCGCTGGTGTTGTCCCGGCTGTAAAGACTTTCGATACGCTCGACGACCTGTGTCAGCAGTGGCGGGATTGCGGTGAAGCCTTGTCGCCCACGTTCTCCCTGCTCGGAGATCTCAAAGACTTTGCTTTCAGCCTCGTCCAACAACTGGCCTGCATCACGTCCGCCCGGGTTGTAGGCGCTGGTCGCGATATCGCTGCCGACCTCGACCAGTTTGCGCATGATGGCGCGCTCGCGCACGATCTCTGCGTAACGACGGATATTGGCTGCGGACGGCACGTTCTGCGCCAGCATTCCCAGATAGACCAAACCGCCCGCTTTCTCCAACTCGGCATTGCTCTCAAGTGATTCCGCAACAGTGATAACGTCGATGGGCTTAGCGTGTTCCGTCAAACGGCCAATGTGGCGCCAGATCAGACGATGCTCGTGGCGGTAGAAATCGTGCTCGCTCAACAGATCGGCGATCTTGTCCCACGCGCTGGTATCCAGCAGGATACCGCCCAATACAGACTGCTCCGCCTCAACCGAATGCGGCGGCAGTTTTAATGCATCGAGCTGAGAATCGGCGACGGGTGCTGAGAAGTTTTGCATGATGTGACCGCAAATTTCGGGAAGGGGATTCTACACTTTCCAGACAACAAAAAAGGGCTGTCGCCAGCCCTTTTTCTTAACTGCCTGACAGCGCAGGATTATTGTTCAGCTTGTACGGTCACAGTGACGTTAGCCACGACATCCGGGTGCAGGCCGATGGTGATCGCGTGATCGCCGATCTGCTTCAGATGGCCGGTTGGTGTACGTACTTGGCCCTTCTCGACTTGATGGCCTTGCGCAACCAGTGCGGCGGCGATGTCAGCATTGGTCACGGAGCCGAACAGCTTGCCGTCCACGCCGGCTTTTTGCACGAGTTGCAGAACAAAGCCTTCCAGCTTCGCGCCGCGTGCTTGTGCATCCGCCAACTTGGCTGCTTCTGCGGCTTCCAACTCTGCACGACGTGCGGCGAAGTCAGCTACGTTGCTCTCGGTCGCGCGCTTGGCCTTGCCTTGAGGGATCAGGAAGTTGCGTCCGAAACCGTTCTTGACTTTGACAACATCGCCCAACTGGCCGAGGTTGACTACTTTTTCCATCAGAATAACTTGCATGGTCTACTCCTTAGTGCAAATCGGTGTAAGGCATCAAAGCCAAGAAACGCGCGCGTTTCACAGCAACGCTCAATTGGCGTTGGAAACGTGTCTTGGTACCAGTGATACGTGCCGGGATCAGTTTGCCGTTCTCAGCGATGAATTCCTTGAGGATGTTGATGTCCTTGTAATCCACTTCCGCGATCTTCTCCGCGGTGAAGCGGCAGAACTTGCGGCGCTTGAACAATTGACGCGAAGCGCTGTTCTTCTTGTCATCTTTTTTCTTAAATACACGAGCCATTTTTGTGCCCCTATCTCAATGTGACGTTATCAATGTGCAGTACCAACTGTGCGATCTTCAGACTACGCTGCGCTAAGAAACCTTCGGCTCTCACCTGCTGTCCGGGTTGCACGCGACTGACTTGCTGTGCCGCTTCACCGAGCGCCAGTGCCGGAACATCACACTGTACTTGGCGTTGCATCCCTGCTTCCTGCTGCATCGAGGTGTGGCGCAACTTGAACACCACTCTCGCTATCCCTGCCGGGGTGTGGCGCAAGCCTTCCGACTCCACCACTTCCCCGTCGATCACACAACGGTTGCTGCTCAATCCTAATTACGCTGCCGCTGCCGGCGCTGCATCAGCAGCATCAGTCAACGAACGCGACTTCTCTTCCTTCATCATGGCGGAAGGCACAACGACTGCGGCCTTGGTCTTGATGGTCAGGTGGCGCAACACAGCGTCGTTGAACTTGAATGCGTGTTCCAGTTCTTCCAGCGTTGGTTGGTCGACTTCGATGTTCATGAGCACGTAGTGTGCTTTGTGGATCTTCTGGATCGGGTAGGCCAATTGGCGGCGGCCCCAGTCTTCCAGACGGTGGATGTGACCGTTCTTGCTGGTCACCAACGTGCGATAACGCTCGATCATCGCGGGCACTTGCTCGCTTTGATCAGGATGCACGATAAATACGATTTCGTAGTGTCGCATTACATCTCCTTGTGGATTAAAGCCCCCGACATTCAAGTGGACGGTGGGGCAAGGTTTAGAACTCCCTTTTTCAGGGAG